>VFJU01000181.1 GCA_009885905.1 Verrucomicrobiota bacterium | reverse complement strand
GGTTGTGGGGCGTAGTTCCCAAAATCAAATTCTCAAAAACCTTTCGCCCAGCAAATGACAGGGCTCGCGGATGCGGATTACCCTGACGATTTTTCTGGACGAAAATCTTTGCTGGATGCAGTTTGCAATTAACGATTAAAACAACACAAAAATGAAATTATTACTCTTAGCAATAGCAGCAACGTCTTTCTTCCAAATTCAAAAATGTGAAGCTCTTAATATTTCCGATATTATTGGAAATTGGAGAGTAAAGCTGACAGCGGTCATTGACGGTAAAAAGACACAGTTAACGGGACCAACCACCATAACGAGCGAGCTGGTTGGCTATGACTGGGAAGGAGGACCATACCAAGCGACTGTGGTGAGGAGCTACATTAAAATCAAAGGGGCACCGCAAATATTTTCGGAGGCGTTCTTTTTCGACGATGGCGACTATTTAAGTTCAAATAGCGAAGAAGAAGTGTATAGCCTCGGCGTTTGGACGGTTTCTGAGAACAAGATTTATCTTAACACTTCGTTATATGATTGGGATACCGATGAAGAAATTGCTACTACAAGTTTTACGTACACCGTCAAGGGACGTAAAAAAATAGTTGTATCCGGTACCTCATCGGTTGGAGTGCGATTTTCAGGTGTGTATACTCGAAAGGGCAAGTAATAAGGTATTTATCTTGAGGCTGCAGGCTAAATGATTTGATAGAGATTGTGGGTCGTAGTTCCCAAAATCAAATTCTCAAAAACCTTTCGCCAGCAAACGACAGGGCTCGCGTTTTCAACATTTTTTTACTTTCGAGTTGATCTCTCTCTGATTCATTCGGGCTGCATGAGTATCGTTTTAGCCTCCTCCTCGCCTCGCCGTCGCGAACTTTTAGAACTCGCTGGGGTCGTTTTTGAGGTGGTCGTCTCGCCTGCGGAGGAAATCCATGATCCGGCCATGGAGCCAAGCCTGTTGTGTGAACACAACGCCACCCTGAAGGCCGCGGCCGTGGCGGCGTTACGGCCAGACGCCACGGTGATCGGGTCGGACACGCTCGTTTTTATTGATGGTATCCCGTTGGGCAAGCCGTTGGATTTGGCAGAGGCGCGGGAGATGTTGCGGCGCTTGTCGGCTCGCACGCATCAGGTGTGTTCGGGCGTGTGTGTGATCTCTCCCGGAGGCGAGAGAATCGTGTTTCACGACATCACTGAGGTGACGTTCCGCGAACTCGATGATTCAGCGATCGATGCTTATTTCTCGCTCGTCAATCCGCTGGACAAGGCGGGTGCCTATGGAATTCAGGAGTTTGGGGATCAAATCATTTTAGAAATTCGCGGCAGCTATGAAAATGTAATGGGCCTTCCCGTGGCGAAAGTGTTGAAGGCTCTGCCCGCGCCGAGCAAGGACCTGAAATAATCTCGCCGAAATTCTTGACAGCGGTTCGAAAATTCGTCTTCTTTCCGCCCCACGCATGTCGTAAGGCACCCGTAGCTCAATTGGATAGAGCGTCTGACTACGAATCAGAAGGTTGGGGATTCGAGTTCCTCCGGGTGTACCACTCTTTAAACCCTGCAACTCAGAAGGTTGCAGGGTTTTTTGTGATCGTTTTTTCTGAGTTCTCGAAACCGTTCTAATGCACGGAAATGCGGGTTTTAAGGCGTTCTATTGCACGGAGTGTTGCAGGAAATTAGAGACTGGCACTGGCATCACTGCGACGACTTGCTGATCAAAAGCGGTGCCGACCCCTGATTTTTTTACGACCACTTGAATCCCGAGTTCGAGATTGACTCGCTATCATTGCTATCGTAAGCGTAACGCATGGCACAGTTGCTGGTCAGAAATCTGGAGGAGGAATTGGTTCGCCACTTGAAGAAGCGGGCTGGAGAACACGGCGTCTCGGTGGAGGAAGAGCACCGCCGAATCTTGCGAGAGGTGTTGATCCCGGAGGGTGGGAACCTGACGTTTTGGGAACATTTGTCGAATTTCCCGGATGTAGGGGATGACTCGATCTTTGAAAGAGATCGTTCCCTGCCGGATCGGGCCAGCAACCAACGCCTGTTCGAAGACGAATGAACGGGTATTTGATGGATACGAACATCCTCAGTGAGCTGCGGAAACCCCGGCACAAGGCCTCTGAAAAAGTGTTGGAATGGTGGCAGTCGGTAAAGGGTGAGCCGTTGTTTCTGAGCGTGATGGTTCTGGGAGAGGTGAGGCGTGGCATTGACCTGTTGCGCGGGAGGGATGAGCCTACAGCAGCCGTGCTTGAGCGATGGCTCGAAGCGACGCGGGAGGCGTTTTCAGGAAAGATCCTGCATGTTGGTGTCGAGGAGGCTTTGTGCTGGGGGCGACTCAGTGCGATTCGCACCCTACCCCAAGTGGATGGTCTGCTGGCCGCCACGGCCTTGGAGCACGACCTCACCCTGGTGACCCGCAATGAGGCGGATTTCGACGGCTTGGGCATCCGGGTGCTGAATCCGTTTCGGGACTCATCTATTTCCCCTCAGCCCTCTTGAAAGCGCACGGCGGGCTTGGGAAACTCGGGTATAGCCATGAGATCATTCATCATACGGGCGAGGTTGGGGAAAACCTGCTTCCCCGCATCAACCTGACCATCTCGTTGCTCAAGTGATGGTTACTGGGCACTCATCAGGGCCAAATGTGAGTGACTCTGCCTAATGGAACCCTCGACAATCAACGTCGCAAGCAATAAAGCTTTGCCCATGGCTCGCACGAAATCCTCAGCGTCCGCCCCGTCATCCGCCACCATCGGCTTTGGGGCCAAGCTCTGGCTCGCCGCCGACCACCGGCGGCTGAACCCGGCCATTCCCGAGGAGGCGCGGGCAACGATTCGGCAATTCCGAAGAGTTCAATTTGAGAGAAGACTGTACCCATGAGCCAAAAGAAGCCAACACCCGGCGGTCGCGCCAAAAAGAAGGCCGAAGTCTCTCTGGTTCGCTCTTCGGCGGCGGAATACCTTACCTTTGTGGCGGCTGGAGGCGACTCCGAGGCCAGCGTTGAAATGCGCTACGAAGATGAAAACGTCTGGCTCACGCAGAAGATGATGGCGGCGCTTTACGATGTCTCAGTGCCCGCCGGCAACCAGCACCTGAAGCGCATTTTCAGCGACAACGAACTAGAGGAAAGTTCAGTTGTTAAGCAATACTTAATAGCTGCCGCTGACGGCAAAAATTACCAGACGAAGCACTACAGCCTGCAAGCGATCATCGCCGTGGGCTTCAAGATCGAGAACGAGCGCGCCGTGCAGTTCCGCAAGTGGGCCAACCAGATCGTGAAAGACTACACGATCCAAGGCTGGACGATGGATTCAGAACGGCTGAAGCGAGGCGGCATCTTGACGGACGAGTTTTTCGAGCGGCAACTCGAGAAGGTTCGGGAAATCCGGCTCTCCGAGCGGAAGTTCTATCAGAAGATCACGGACATTTACGCCACCGCGCTGGATTACGATCCCTCGGCAACGGCCACGAAGCGTTTCTTTGCAGCAGTCCAAAACAAGATGCTCTTCGCCGTGCATGGACAGACGGCGGATGAGGTAATCGTGGACCGCGCCGACCACCAAAAGCAAAACATGGGGCTGACGACTTGGGAGGCTGCGCCGAAAGGAAAAGTCCAACGCTACGACGTTTCCATCGCCAAGAACTACCTCTCGGACTCCGAAATGGGGCAAATGCAGCGCATCGTCTCCGCCTATCTCGACATGGCCGAAATGCAGGCGATGCGGAAAATCCCGATGACCATGGAAGACTGGGAAAAACGCCTGAGCGGGTTTCT
>VFJU01000415.1 GCA_009885905.1 Verrucomicrobiota bacterium | reverse complement strand
TGCAGCGTGGCACGGGAAACAGTAGAACCAGAAATGAGTACGGGTGTTAGTTCTGCAACGGGTGTTAGGACTCCGGTGCGCCCGACTTGGATGATAATGTTGGTGATTGTGGTTTCCTTCTGTTCTGGAAGAAACTTATACGCGGCAGCCCACCGTGGGGCGCGGGAAGTGAAGCCGAGTTGCGCACGTTCTGCACGGTCGAGAATTTTGATCACGGCACCATCAGTGCCGTAGTCAAGGTCGTGGCGGTCGCGGTTGATGCGGGCCACGGCTTCAAGTAGTTCATCTAAATTGTGTGCGTTAAGAATGGGTAGATTCTGCGGAATGCCAAGTTTACCCAATAGATCATGAAATTCATGCTCGTTTTCTAACGATTTTCCATCATAAGCACCGAGGCCATGTGCAAGAAATGCGAGTGGACGTTTGGCGACAATTTTTGAATCGAGCTGTTTGAGGGTGCCGGCTGCGGCGTTGCGGGGATTCGCAAAAGTGGGTAGTCCGGCTTCGTCGCGTTCGGCGTTTAATGCCGCGAATGCCTTGTTAGGCATGAAAATTTCTCCGCGGACTTCGAGGAGTGTGGGGTGGGGTGAGGGAAGCCCCAGCGGAATGCTACGGATCGTCTTGACGTTGTGGGTTACATCGTCGCCGGTTTGGCCATCGCCGCGGGTGGCGGCGTAGACGAGCTTACCCTCCTGATAGAGAAGCGAAACTGCCACACCGTCGATCTTTGGTTCTACGGTGACGACGACCTTCTCATGCTTGAGGTTTTTTTGCAAACGGCGGTAGAAGTCGATGAGTTCCTGCTCGGGACAACTTGCTGCGGCCTTCTCGACACCCTCGGTGCTGAGTTCGAAGACGTCGTCGATGCTGAGCATGGGGAGGGCATGCTGGATTTGCTGGAAACCAGCGATGGGTGCGCCACCGACGCGATGGGTGATCGAGTTAGGGTCACGATGTTCTGGATGTTTTGCTTCTAGGACTTCGAGCTCTCGGTAAAGTTGGTCAAATTCAAAGTCGGGAATTTCAGGAATGCCCTTGTTGTAAAGTTGGTCATGACGCTCCAACAATGATTGTAAATCTCGCATCCGCTCTGCGGGATCTGGACGTTGAGGAGTGGAAAAAAGATCAGACTCGGTCATGGAGGTAGTTTCGGGCTTAGGGGCTTTCTTTCAAGCTTGGAGTCGATATACCGCTGTTATGGGAGCTCCTTCAATTCAACTTTTTTCTCGGTGAATCTCACGACAAGTTGATATTTCGTTCCATCTTGGCCGATCCCGAGCAGCACGGAACCTCCGGTTTCAAGCTTCCAGAGATGTGTCGGCAGGAATATTCCATCCGTTAGATATTTCACCGACGGCAGAGGGCTTTTTTGTAAGGGTTTGCCGTACAGGGTATTGAGCAGTTCGATCAACTCATTCCAGCTAGGTTCGACGAAACTTTGATAGTCAGCGGCCGAAACGGTTTCCGTTTGCAGCGTGAGTTCTTTCAGCCTCCCAGCTTCAGTCCAGTCGAAGTATAGAAATCCATCGAGTTTGCCGATTTTTTTTCGGATACGGAATACTCCATTCAATCCGGAGCGACCGATGAATGTCTCGTCTGTAGTCATT
>VFJU01000199.1 GCA_009885905.1 Verrucomicrobiota bacterium | reverse complement strand
CGATGGCCCGCGCGCCATCAAGTTGCCTTGCCCGGTTTTGGGGCGGATCGGCAACGCTGGTTTTTTCCATAAGATCGTGTGAGGAAATTCCGATTGGCTCGCGCCCGCTCTTCCCGCATCACTTTCAGGCGCCGTCAGTCGCGGTTGTTTTCTTCGCCGTCTTTTTCGCTGCAACTTTTTTCACCGGCCTTGGTGGGAAGTCGAAGCCGATTTTTCCGTCCTTCGCATCAAAAGTTAGGTGGGCGTCGAACTTGCGTTTGGTTCGGTTCGAAACAAAGCCTTTTAGGACGTCGGTCTTGCCGTCGCCGATGAGTTTGAGGATTTGTGCCGTGGGTATCTCGCACTGAAGAATCGACTTGCCGATGCGAATACCGTGCGGGTCTTTTTTGGTGACGATTTCTGGGACGTGGTAGGCTTTTTCGGTGGCATAAACTTTATAGGTCTTGCCATCCTCGGTTTTTGCCTCGCCGATGATTTGTTCTTCTGTTAGTTCTGGTGGGCCGTCGCGGTCGTCTCCTTCGAAGACGAAGTTGATCTTGAACTTCGCGTCCATTTCGAGCGCTGCATCGAAGGGTTTATTAAACTTTGAGCGAAAGCCGGTGAGTGGGCCGACGTGTTTTGTGGTAAAGAGCAGGATGGCTTCTTCCTCGGTGAGCAAGCGGCCCGCGATGTGCTTTTTCGCTTTAAATTTGCACTCGGGCTCGCGGCATTCGTAGGTCGCCTCAGTCTGCTTGAGGCTGACCGCGCCGCACATCGGGCAGGTGGCTTTGAGATCGGCAAAGACCTCGCTTTTTGCGAGATCGGCCGCTTGACGGGCTTTGCTACAAATCTCGTTAGTGTAGGAGATAATCTCCTTCATGAAATCACCGCGCTGGAGAAGACCCTGTTCCATCTGGCGAAGTTTGAACTCCCAGTCGCCGGTGAGTCTTGGCGAGTAAAGTCCCTCAATTTCCATTTCTCTAACAAGCGAAATCAAACGCATGCCACTGCCGGAAACCAAAAGGTCGCGACCTTCACGAGCGAGGTATTTTTGGGAAATTAGGCCTTCGATCGTTGCCGCGCGGGTGGCGGGTGTGCCGAGACCTCGCTCGGCCATCGCTTCACGGAGAGCTTCGTCATCGATGAGTTTGCCAGCACCTTCCATGGCGGAGAGCAATGTAGATTCGGTCATCCGTGCGGGTGGCTTGGTCTCCTCGGCGAGAACCTCGACGGACTCGGCGCTGGCGATCTCGCCTGTTCTAACTGAACAGAGTTCATCTTTTCCGGCTGCGACACCGGGGCGTCGACCGTAAACTTCAAGCCAGCCGGGTTTCACGAGGATACGGCCTTCGGTCTTAAAACAATCTTGTTCGATTCGAGTGAGGCGTGTCGTTTGCTCGAACTCTGCGGACGGATAAAAGACCGCGATGAAGCGCTTCACGATCATGTCGTAAAGTTTTTGCTCGGCCTCGCTGAGTTTAGAAAACTTGCCTGTTGGGATGATGGCAAAGTGGTCTGAGACTTTTTTACTATCGAAAACGCGTTTTGATTTATGAAGGTGCGGGCCCTTATCCTCGCCACCTTTGAGCACAGCTTTCGCGTATTTAGCAACGTCGAGATCGCTATTTCCCACGTCCTGCATGGTCTCTCTAACATTTCCAGTGTAGTCCTCAGGCAAATACCGCGAGTCGGTCCGCGGGTAGGTGATCATCTTGTGTTTTTCGTAGAGGGCCTGTGCGATTTGAAGGGTGCCCTTGGCGGAAAACGGCGCTTCGCGTTGTAGGGTGGTGAGATCGTAAAGCTGTGGAGAAATCTGTGT
>VFJU01000301.1 GCA_009885905.1 Verrucomicrobiota bacterium | reverse complement strand
GACTCACCTTCATCGAAGCCTATCAGCGCTGTGGAGAAAACAAAGCCCGCACCTCGCGCGACTTGGGCATTGCCGAAAGAACCGTCTATAATCTGCTCGCGAAATACGGGCTCAAATAGACGTACCGCGGCAATCTGGCGCGAGATGGTGCCCGGTGCAGAGGAAAACAAGCGCTTTGGTTCTTCAAGTGTCTTCGTTTTTTCAACGTAAAAAATTTCCACCGGAAATCTTTTCGCCTGTCCTGCGATCACTTCCGCGAAGCAAGCAACGATCCCGCGACGGCAATCAACTTGTCCGGCTGAAATGGCTTCGTGAGATAGCGCTGCGTCGGAAGAATCATTCCGGCGCGCAACGATGGATCCTTGGTGAATCCACTCATGAAAATCGTGCAGATACCTGGCGAAAGTTTTTCAATCTGTCTCGCCATGTCTAGTCCGGTCATCCCGCTCATCACCACATCACTTACCAAGAGATCGAAGCGCGGCGAACTCGCCACGATGTTGATCGCCTCATGTGGATTCTCTGTCGAGACCACGACATATCCCGCACGTGTCAGCACTTGCTCGACCAGAATTCGCACCATTTCTTCATCTTCGACGAGCAACACTCGCTCGCCATCACTCTGTGCGGCGACCGAGACGACAACCTTCTCCGCGCTCGGCGCAACGAATTTTGGAAGCTTCACGAGGAATCTTGAGCCCTGGCCAAGCGCGCTCTCAACTTCAATCTCTCCGCCGCCCTGTTGCACAAGTCCATACACCGTGGAAAGCCCTAAACCACTGCCTTTTCCGATGTCTTTCGTCGTAAAAAACGGATCGAAGATGTTCGCTTTCGTGCGCTCATCCATTCCAGTGCCGCTATCAATCACTTCGATCGTGAGCCAGCTCGCTGCGGTAGCCGCCTCTCGATCAGGCTGCGTTGGCTCGGTGATTGAAATCGCCTCAAGGCCACTCTCGCGCGGCGCTTCACTCACAGTGACACTCAAGTCTCCGCCCGTGGGCATCGAATCACGCGCATTGATGACGAGATTCATCATGATCTGGTGGAGCGATGATGGATCCATCCACACCATGCCAAGGCCAGCATTTGCGGTGACGATGAAGTGAATGTTTTCACCAATCAGAGGACGCAGAATCCGTTCGATCGTCTGCACTTCGATCGCAGGATCGATCGCCGCTGGCTGGATCACCTGCTGTCGTGAGAACGCGAGCAGCTGCTGCGTGAGTCCTGCTGCGCGATCCGCTGCCGCGCAAATTTGATCTACCCAATGCCGTACCTGATCCCCTTCTTCAAGATGCGTGGACGCAAGTGATGCGTAACCACTGATCGCCATGAGAATGTTGTTGAAGTCATGTGCGACGCCACCGGCGAGTCGACCCACTGCTTGAACCTTTTGACTCTGCCGCAACTGCGCTTCAAGGTTGTCGCGCACGACGATTTGTTCTTCGAGTTGCTTGTTGCGATCATCGAGGCGCTTGGCGGTCTCGCGCAATCGGCTTGCGAGCAACTTAAGGTCGCCAAGCGTTGTCTCACGCGTTTGCAAGAGCACGAGAAGATCGCCTCGTGGATCGTGCGGAGGAAAGTCGCTCAATCCAAGTGCATGCACGACGAGATCGTCCACGTGAGTGATCCACGGACCGCCGACAAAGAGAATTCGATCACCGTCGTCGAGCGACATAATTTGCCCGCGCAATGTGAAGCCTGGCTTGCCATGCACATGGAGCAGAAAGATCTCTTCGCGCGATGCACAGATCGTCGCAGCGTTCATACAACCGAGCGGTCGTTCGATGGTGAAGTGCTTGAAGAGATCATCACCAACTGCAATCTCAGGCGCGAAGGATTTCCATCGCGGGCCGAGCGCCGTAATCTTGAGCGATCGACTGATTTCAAAGCAGAATGGAAAGAGCGCGGAGAGTTCTGCCCCGCTCAACGACTTCGACGTGCCATCAGCATTCACGAAATGGGTTCCCACCGAATGAGGAACGAGTCGTGCGGCGCTTCGTCCTCGACTCGCGTGTAGGCGATTTCTACGTTTACATTGAAGCGCGACCCCAGTCCTTTCAGCAGTCCGACGACAAATGGCGCAAGCCCCGCTCGATGCGAGTGATAGTGGAGCGTAAACGTGTTCGCGGTCTCGTCCGTCACGCGGAACGAAGGCGGTTGCAGATTCGGATACGAGAGTTTTACGCGCGTGTGCAGCGAGTCGAGGTTTTTGATGAAGACGGGCAACGAGTTCCCTGCGCCCTGCATGAGAGCGCCGTATCCCGCCTCGCCTGTGTAGAGCACCCAGTACTTGCCAAACTCTTCAAGCACGATTTCGGGTGCGAGGTTTAACACGCTGCTCGCAGCACCCACAAGGTCGTAGGTCACCGCGTCGTCGTAGCTCTCCATGGAAATGAACGGCTCGTCAGGAATCCCAGCCTTGACGCGAATCTTGTCCCACGCATCATCTCCAAACCTGCTGCGTACAAGTCCTTCAACGGCTTTGTTCACGAGTCCGTACATAAAGGTCAGAGTAAAGCGAGAGCGCGGAAATGGGGGTTGCGGGGGAGAAGGGGGGGATTTTGGTATCGCTGAACCGCTAAAATGAAGAGGATCCCCAAAGGCCGGGATTTAGCGGAATCAGCAAATTTCGGCGGGAAATTCATTGCCCACGACTATAGCTCTCCAGACCGCTTTGCCAAGATTAATTTTGGCGATGTCGGCGCCTGGTTTTTCGGTAGTCGGGCTGCCTGCCATGTTTGGCTTTGGTCGCAGCCATCTGGGTCGGGATAACGATCGTCCGACTCAGGTAGGGCGCTCTCGCCGAGAGCGCAGGCGAAAGAGACGAGAACGTGTAGCCCAAGAAAAGCCGGAACGTCGCCCTTGGTCTCGACCGTTCGCCACACTTTCACCGGT
>VFJU01000183.1 GCA_009885905.1 Verrucomicrobiota bacterium | reverse complement strand
TATCACCGCCGCTACTGGTGATGCTCCATGGATAATTCGCTCCCGTACCGTCCCAGCCTGCGGTGCCGACCGTTGCAACGTTTGCCATGGTCTCGGCAAAGACTGTGGATGTGGTCTGCGTTCCGTTGCTGTAGATCAATTGCGCGGTGGTGATCGTCGCCCCGGATGCAGCAGACAATTGCGCAGTGACCCAGACGTTGTCGGCATACGTCGGCGTGTTAGGCGAAGTGCGTGTATTTGTGATGGTCGGTGCGGCGATGGTTCCTGTGCCGGTGAGTGTGATGTCGAAGGCCGCACCCACGCTAGCATCGCTGCTAGAAATATGCAGCGCCGCTGTCTTACTGCCTGCGGTGTTGGGAGTGAAACGCACATCCATCGTCGTACTGCCGCCTACTGCGATGCTACTGGCAGGAAGCGTGGTCACGTTGAAATTTGCGAGGTTAGTCCCATCAATCGTAATGCCTGCGATGGTCAATACCGTGCTGCCGTTGTTGCGAATGGTAAAAGATTTCGTCGATGTAGATCCGATCGAGATATTTCCATAATCGACCGTGCTGGTGCCGTCTGTGAGCGTGGTGCTAACAGGTTGCTCAACGGAAATTTGGCTTACTGCCGCTGGACCTGTGTAACGGACGATGACTTCGTTATCGAGCACAAGGTGAGAAGACCAAATGAACTGCGCGCCGCTGGCGCTGAACTGGGCGGGGAAATTGGTGTAAGCGGGCTTGTTGTTCACGCCAACTGCAGCCTCCGTGTAGGTCGTGGCAGCGGGCCATCCTGAGTCGCTGAAGGTTTTCGCAAACCAATTCGATGGCACCGCATAATGCAGCGCGTAGGCCGTCTCGGTCAGCGTGTGCGTGCTAGAAACAGCCGATGAATCGTGGGTACCGTTTGCGAGATCGGTGACCAGGCTTGGATTATCGAGTGGAGCAATGTTGAACGATTGCGCTTTCCAGTTAGAATTTGTCACCGTTCCGTCACTGAAGGTCGCCATAAGACCGCCATCTCCTGCGTAGTATGCATTGCTGCCATTCAGTTCGGTACCTAGACCGAGATTTTCTTCCCAGTCCACCAGTTTGATCGCGTAAGTGATCGGTCGCTTGGCTTTGAATTTCACCACGCAAGAGTTGAACGGCGTGTAGGGCACTGGATCTACGGCAACGAGGGCACCGTTGACATAGAGTTCGAAATAATTATCCGCAAAAATGTAACCAGTGATCACTTCACCATCAGCATCCACGACGACGGTCGGTACGTTAGAGATCGCGGTTGCTGCAGCGGTGATGTTTGCCGGGGTCACTGAGGTGACTTCGTTGTAAAGATCGCCCGCTTTGTTAGCCGTTGTGAATTGAGTGGCAGATGGCACCGTCCACACAGTGCCATCGGTGGCGGTGATGCTACCCACGCCGCTCACGCGCTGCCCCGCTGGCAAGAGATTAGTCGTCGTCGTCATCGCACGACCCTGAGTGATCGAAGACGTCGCGGCGGTGCGAACGGCAAATACTGGATAACTAGACGAATAAGGCTCATAACTAACAATACCTTGTTGATTACGCGACGGCGAAGAGGTGGTCGTCACGCCGAAATCCACGAGCCACGCCTGTGTCGGAGTCCCTGTTTTCACACTCGTAGCTGACCAGTAGGCGGTCGCGGTCGCGGCAGGAAAGAGTATGCGATTGATGCACGGTGCAGTGGTAATAGCTGAAGCGGTGGCTCTCGGAAGATCCACTAGCGATTGGAGCTCTTTAACATTTGGTAAACGCCAATCGGAATGACCCGCGAGTGATAGACCTTCGGCATAGCTGAGCGCATTAGCCCACGTCATCGCGGATGATGGTACCTGCGTCCACATCAAGCTGGTGTCTAGGTCAGTGACGGTGCCATTAAGATTGTTAGAGTAGTTGTGGCCGATGGTGGGCAATGCGCCTCGGACATAACGCGCATGGAACCGCAAATTTCCCCCAGCGCTGATCGTCGAGGCTTTCGAATGGGGACCCACGCCGCCGCCCATATTAGTGGCCCATGCCTTGGTGTTATCGCCATAGAACAAATCACTCGTCCAAAAATTTGCAGGCGTGCCGCTAGAGTTGTTGACGAAGTAAATGCTGTTGAGCGCAGGATTTAGATCGTGATTAAGGATGCAAAACGCCTCCTGTGCCGTTGGCAAGCGCCAGTCTGAGTAGCCGCCCAGCGTGAGTCCCGCCGCACTGGCGATCGCGTTTTCCCACGTCATTTCACCGCTGTCCACCTTCTGCCACATCAGGCCGGTGACGTTGTCGATGATGGTACTGTTTCCGTTGTCGGTGAATGATGGAGCGTTACGAGTGTAATCGCTGTCTTCGCCGAAAGTCGCGGTCGCGCTGAGGGTTTGACCTGTATCCGGCAGCTTGAGCATCGACGGCCCAGCCATCGGATAGTAGTTGAAACGCGCGGCACTGGTGTAGGTGCCGGTGGTGGTGCCAGACGGAGAACTATGCTGAACGGCAACGGTGTGCGCGATGCGATTTTCCTGCCAGGCCACATTGTAAGTCGTGCCGCTCACCGTATAGGTTAGAGCGTATTGATCCTTTGCTGGGCGGGTGAAACCAGTGATCACCGCTCCCGCGAGAGGCGATCCCGCCGGCGCGATGCTACCGACTGTAGGCTGCGGATCAATCTGTCCACCGTAATTCACTACCGCTCCGTGCATGGCATTCATCAGATAGGGACTCTGTGGACCGGTCGCCACGGTTCCGCGAGCATGATAGTGATAGCCCCACGATCCATGATCGTGGCCACCATCCGAGTCGAGCGCGAGTTGAGCGCTACCATCGGGCTCTAGGTAGCCGTAAATGGGATAGCCATCAAGCGCCCACGCAACAGGTTTACTGTTGCCAAGGAAAGCAGTTAGATGTGTCGGAGCGATGTGATAGTGGTAGTCATCCGCCTTGCCGCAGTGACCACCATATTGGTCAAGCTCACCGATCGCTTGTGAAAACTGACCGGTGTTGTTGCGTGGGTTGAAAATAGCGATACCATTCACGGCGATGGCAACGGCACCACGGAGAAAATTACCTGTTAGTGAAATTGGCGAGGACGCTGCCACGGGTGTCATCGGGATTTTCCATACGTTCGGCTGTCCGTATCCTAACGAAGCCGAGTCAGATTCGGGGTTGGTGACATTGCTGAAGTATCCCACTGTGATGGGGAGTTGTTGTTGCCACGAAGTGATGCCCACCATCAGACTTGGCATCAGTGTCGAACTTGGCATCGAGTCTCCCTCGACGTAAAAACTACTAGCATCCCAGTAGTAGCGGACTTTCGGCTTCATCGGCTCAAAGGAAGAAATCATCAATGCTCGGTTGTCGGCATGGACGGCACTTACAATAAATGCAAAATAACTCACAAGTACTGACAGACTTTTTACGTTAGTTACCATTGATAATTGGGCTTAAAATATGCGTGATGTGTTTAAAAATCCACCAAAATTAGGGCTTGGCACGCTTCCTTCCGCCTTTTCCGCCACGATTTTGCGGAAACTCGCCGCGTTCGAGTGCGCCGAACGCTTGCTCGCCGAGGCCGGCGCGGATGTGGTCTTTAAGTTCTTTCTGTAGTTTAACTGTTAGGTCAGGCTTCTCCGAAGCTAGGTTGTGGGCTTCGCTCAAATCATCCGTGAGGTCGAAGAGTTCGGC
>VFJU01000512.1 GCA_009885905.1 Verrucomicrobiota bacterium | reverse complement strand
TAAAAATGGATGCGCGGCTTGAGGGAAATCGTCCATTGTTTGTCCTCGGGCCCGAGTGGCGGGGAGGGCGCTTGATTATTGGCGTGGCGCTTGCACCGCAGAAGATTCCTGGTTCATAATCGTATCATGAAAAAGGTATTCGCAATTTGGTTTCTATTCGTTGCTTGCGCTCAAGCGGGTGACTTAGTCTTTACTGAAAAGATTAAAGACGTCAATGCCCCCGCCGATGCCACTACCCTAACAGCTGATTTTCCCTTTACGAACTCGAGTAAAGATTCTGTGACGATTGTAAAAACAGACCCCGGTTGCTCTTGCTTAAAAGTTGAGGTATCCGGTGGAAAGCTCAAATACGCCCCGGGTGAGTCGGGGGTTTTACGGGCGACTTTTGACATGGGAAACTATTCGGGTGTCGTCGAAAAAAAGGTGGCTGTCTGGCTTGACGTTGATGCTCCTGATCAACCATCAAAAACTCTCACGGTTAGATTTCATATTCCAGTGCTCGTTGCAACAGATCCGAAAACGGTCCAATGGAATATCGGCGCCCCTTCCACGCCACAGGTGATTCACGTCAGCATGTCTGAAGGTCAAATGATTCGTGTGAATCAAGTGGATTCTTCATCGGAATCATTTACCTGTGAAATCAAAACCATAGAGGAAGGGCGAAGATATGACATATTTGTCACTCCGAAGGAGATGAATCGCTCAGGAATGGCTGTCATTCGTATCAAGACAGATTGCGAGATTGCTAAATACAAAGTTCAACAAGCATTTGCGGTGGTACGTAAGTCGGCTCCGACTCCATCCACTTCACGACCATGAAATCGCTGACTCAGTTGATGGTTATCGCTGGAATTTCTCTAGCAGCAGTTGCCAGCACATTCTTCATCAAAGGACCTCCGCGCAGGCTTTTCTACTGTAATCCTGCAACTTTGAAGGCGGGTGAGGTTTGCCTTGAGCAAATTCCGCCAGGTGTACCAGTGCTTTGGGTGGATGCGCGATCGCGGGCTGAATGGGAAATTTCTGGGGTGCCCGAGTCTGCACTTTGGAACCTAGATCCAACTGAGGATATACAGGCATTTGAAGCAGATGTGGCGATGAGGATCATGACCTCGCCACGTGTGATTGTTTATTGTGGCGATGAAAACTGTGGATTGAGTCGGCAAATTGCTGATAGGATCATCGCTCTTCAACTCGGTGCGAATGTCTCGGTACTGCGCGGCGGTTGGCGAGCATTAAAAGAAGCCGGCCGTATCAAAGATTCCAATCCAGCGTTTTGACTGCAAGTGCCTCAAGGTAAGGTTGCGATGCTTTGTCATGGGTGTTCCATTTTAGCACCACTGTGCAGGCTTCTGCCTTGCCGTAACTCAGTCCTGAGCGACCACTATCTAATAGTTTTCCAATCTCCGACTGTCTACCGAAATAAGCTCGGGTGATTTCCTTGGCGTTGTCACCGGC
>VFJU01000144.1 GCA_009885905.1 Verrucomicrobiota bacterium | reverse complement strand
GTTCCCGTTAAATTGGCGAGCCACACCAGTCCAGCGAGAAGAACGACCGAGCCAAGACCCAGATAGATTGTGATTTTCCACGCTGTTTGGTGGCGGTCACCACGGCCGAGGATCCCAATCATGAGGAAGGTCGGAACGAGTGCTAACTCGTGAAAGGCGTAGAAGAAGAATAAATCCGTCGCGGCGAATGCTCCGATGGCGCCGCTGGAAATGAGAAGCGATGACCCATAGTAAAGTTTTTCTCGTCCAGAGGGCGATTTTCCTGAGAGCACCGCGGCAAGAGTGACGATCACCGCGAGCAGAATCATCACAACGCTCATTCCATCAATGAATCCGAAAGCGAGGTTGATTTGTGGCTTGGCGAGGACTTGTGTGGAGAATGACCAGCAAGCGCAATGCCAGGTGCAGGCAGCATAAATGCCGATTGCAAGGTTGATAGAGGCTGAGACGATGGCGGTGAGGCGAGCAGGCGCACCAAGTAGAATCGCGATGAAGGCAGCGATTGGAAGAAAAACGAGAAGAAGGAGCATTGTGAAAGTTTGCTAGTTGCTAGATTTCAGGGATTGGATGGCGAGTTACAGTTGAAGTGATCGAATTGATTCATCCACTAGATTTAGAATGCAGTAAAATAAATGACGAGGATCACGCCGAGACCGAAAAAGAATGCGTAGCCTTGAAGGCTACCGGACTGCACTCTGCGGAAGATGTTTCCAACTGATTCAGCCGAGCGACTGAGTCCACCGACCATCAAACCATCGATGAAAAGTTCGTCAAAGAATGCAACTAACGAAGCGAAAGCATCTTGGAAATATCGCACGATGAAATTGTCGTAAAACCCGTCGATGTAGAAGCGGTTCTTTAGAAGTGGAATCGAGAGTGGGTCTTGGTTCTTGCCTGTATAAAGGACGAATCCAGAAATCAAGCCGAGGACAAGAGCCGTGATCGAAAGGCCCAAGATAACGAAGTGGCCGTGCGCATGTTCTTGGGCGTGTGTCCTTGGATCAATGGCGCAAAGTGGTCCAGTAATCCAAGCGGATCCGATGGCCATGCCAGCAAGAATGATTAGTGGAAGCCACATCAACGGACCGACTTCATGAGCGTGATCCGCCTGATCAGAACGGGTTTTCCCAAGGAAAGTGACTACAAATGCCCGAGTCATATAAAAGGTTGTTAGGAACGCAACAAAAACGGCGATTCCGAAAAGAATTTTATCGTGATTGTAGGCAGCGGATAGAATTTCCTCTTTTGAGTAGAAGCCCGATGTGACGTAAGGCACCGCGATGAGTGCTGCGGTACCAATGCCGAACGTAATTCCAGTGATAGGCATCTTCTTCAAGAGACCGCCCATTTTCCAAATATCTTGTTCGTGATGACACGCGTAGATGATCGCGCCGGCGCCGAGGAAAAGCAGTGCTTTGAACCATGCGTGAGTGAATAGGTGAAACATGGCAGCCTCGCCAGAGTTGAGTCCCACGGCCATGACCATGTAGCCAAGTTGGGAAAGTGTGGAGTAGGCGAGAACGCGTTTGATGTCGTCTTGCTGAGTGGCCATGAGCGCGGCGACGAGTGATGTGATGCCACCAGTCCATGCAATAACTTGACTCGCTTGCAAGCCCTCGAAATTTGCGAAGCCTAGAGTGAGTTGTAAGCGGAATAACATGTAGACACCCGCGGCGACCATCGTCGCAGCGTGAATCAATGCGGACACAGGGGTCGGCCCCTCCATGGCGTCGGGGAGCCAAACGTGAAGTGGCAGTTGTGCGGATTTCCCAACAGCCCCGCAGAAAATGCAAAGCACGGCAGCGGAGAGCACGCCGCCGCAGATCGCAGGATTCGCTTTTTGGAAAAGTTCCAGACCCGCTTGCATGTGGTCGAACGCAAGGTGTCCGGTGATCCCCCACAGCATAAGAATTCCTACCATGAATCCAAAGTCGCCTACACGGTTACAAAGGAATGCTTTCTTTGCAGCGTTTGCTGCGGTGTCTTTTTCATACCAGTGACCGATGAGCAGGTACGAACTGAGGCCGACCAATTCCCAGAAGATGAAGGTCATGATGAAATTGTCAGCCAAGACGATGCCGGTCATTGAGAACATAAACAGCGATAGTCCGGTGAAATACCGCGCCTTGGCTGCATCGTCCTTCATGTATGCTAACGAGAAAATATGCACCAAAAGACCAACGCCAGTTACCACGATCATCATACCCGTGGAAAGTTGGTCTAGTTTGATGCCGATATTGATCGAAAATTCACCGACAGTTGCCCAAGCAAAGTGAGATGTTTCATTTTCACCTAACAAAAGCACGGCAATCACGAACGTGACAAGTGCCGAGGCCACGGAAAGCGTAGGCGCGAGTCCTGTCTTTTTGAGAGCGAGTTGGTTCGCCACCGCGACAGCGAGCGGCAGGAAGAGTAAAATCCAAGCAAGGTTCATGGCAGTTATAAAATCTGGATCAGCCTTTCAGCGAGGTGAGTTCGTCCGTGTGGATGGTTTGTCGTGCGCGGTAGAGGGCTACGATGATCGCGAGGCCGACTGCGACTTCTGCAGCAGCCACCGTTACTACGAAAAAGACGAGCATTTGTCCGTTCGTATCTGGAAGCCCGTTAGGGGCCGGATTGAAACGAGAAAATGCAACCAATGAAAGATTCGCTGCGCTGAGCATCAGCTCGAGGCACATGAAGACGATGATGATGTTTCTGCGTAAAACCACGCCAGCAAGTCCCATGGCAAATAAGAGTCCGGAGACGAGGAGGTAGTCGTTGAGTGTGGCCATGAAAAAAACTAGGTTTGGGGTTAGTCGGCTTGGCGTTTTGAAAGAACCACAACTCCGATGGTGGCAACGAGAAGAAGGACACCGAGAATCTGAAGCTGGAGATTGTTTTGTGTAAATAGAGTGTGTCCGATGAGATGGACGTCCGGGAGTTTTCCTTGGCTGAGCGTGGTGGCAATCTTACTGGTTGGGGGAAAGCTGTTCGCGGCGAGTACGAGTGTTTTGGCCGAGAGGTCTGGGGCGATTTTGTTTGGCGAGCGAGAAAGCACGCCGATGAGTTGCACCGTGAAAACCACGAACAAAACTACGCCTGCAGCGATGGGTAGAAGGGGTTTAGCAGCTTTTTCCTCATCCTTGAGATCGAGCAGCATGATGATGAAAACAAACAACACCATCACCGCACCCGTGTAGACTAGGATCTGGATC
The DNA here is from genome assembly GCA_009885905.1 of Verrucomicrobiota bacterium. Taxonomy (GTDB): domain Bacteria; phylum Verrucomicrobiota; class Verrucomicrobiia; order Verrucomicrobiales; family Akkermansiaceae; genus Luteolibacter. The sequence continues at coordinate 5,278 of VFJU01000144.1, read as the reverse complement.
ACTCCGACGAAAAATGCGCTTAGACCGATGAACAATCCTGCGAGACCGACAAAACAGGCAACCACCGATAACGCACTGGAAACAGGATTGCGGAAGGCGATGACCGCCCCACCACCCATGAGCATTAGGGCTGATAGAATCCAGAAGAGATAAGAAGGCATTTCGTTGTTAGTGATTGGTCGCTTGTTATGGGTCTAGGTCAGGAGTAATCCGTTTCAATTTCAACCCATATTTTTCAACCTTATTTTAGCTCATTCCACTTGTTGACGAGCCCAACGCGGGTTCCGCCGATTTCGTATAGCTTCTTTTTATCGTGAACCATATCAGCCCGTTTGAGTCCGGTGATCAGGTAGTCCTTGCGCAGATAGATCGCTTGCTCTGGGCAGACTTCCTCGCACATCCCACAATAAATGCAGCGGATCATATCAATATCGAATTCTAACGGGCGCTTTTCAACTTTAGCCCATGGATCGTCCGAAGGGATTTCAGATGGAGTGATCTTAATCGCTTTGGGTGGGCATATGAATTCGCAAAGCTGGCAGGAAACACAGCGCTCGCGACCTTGTTCGTCCGTGACGAGAGCGGGGGCGCCACGGTAGTATTCTGGCATGTGCTCATCCCAGCGCTGTTCCGGAAACTGCATGGTAATGCCGAGACCCGAAGACGCTAGGCTCTCTGCGCCGACTGATTTACCACGCAGCGTTTTGATTGCGTGACTCATGGTTAGGAAAAACCCTTTGATAAGGGCTCCAAAATAAATTTTTTCTCCGAAATTGAGTTTCGGGCGCTGAAGTTTAACGATGGCCATGTATTGAAGATGTGCGAGTATTTGACTTAGGCACGAAGAACTTTTGTGGTGTCCTCCGAGACCTTGGCGACCCAGATCACTGCGGCGGTAACGATCAAGAGTAGCACTGCGCCACTGGTGATGATCACCGATTTGAGTTGCGGCGCAGCTACGATTAGCGCTGCTAGAAAAACGTTGATGAGAGCGGCCTCAAAGAAAACGACCCAGCCGAGTTTCATAAGTTGGTCGTAACGGAAGCGTGGCACTGTCCAGCGAACCAAAATGAAAAATAAGATGAAGGCTAACAATTTGGTGAGAAAGCAACCCATGTGAATGAGTCCGCCGAAGTAGATATCCCCGATGTGCAGGTCACTCACCCACGCATCAAGGCCGAAACCAATAGACCAACCACCGAGAAAAAGCGTAATAATGAGAGCAGAACCTATTACCATCGCAGCATACTCACCCATGAAAAACATCGCGAATTTCATCGATGAGTATTCAGTGTGATAACCGCCAACAAGTTCGGTTTCGCATTCAGGAAGGTCAAAGGGCATTCGGTTGGTTTCGGCGAAGATCGATATAGTGAAAATCAGGAAGGCAATCGCGGCGGGGAACCAGAAGAGCGCGGTGTTTAGATCTGGAAGCCCGAGGTGACCATTTTTCCAAAGCGGCAAGAGGAGCCAGCCGTGGTCAGCTTGTTGCTGCACGATAGTGCTGAGGTTGAGATCGCCATAATACATGAGCACCGGAATGATCGAGAGTCCGAGCGCGATTTCGTAGGAAATCATCTGCGCTGTCGAGCGGACGCCGCCGATGAAAGGAAACTTCGAATTAGAAGACCAACCCGCGAGGGTGATGCCGTAGACGGAGAGAGAAGCGACGGAGAAAATAAACAATGGCCCAATGTCGAGGTCTGCGATGACGAGCTTTTCACTGTGCCCGAAGATGCTGATGGGTGATCCAAATGGCACGACGCAGACAGTGATGAGGGCGGGGACGACGGTTAGCGCCGGAGCCATCCAGTAAAATGCCTTGCGGACGTGATTGGGGGTGAAATCCTCTTTGAGAAACAACTTCAGTCCATCTGCGATCGGTTGAATAAGTCCAAAAAAATGAAAATCTTTTTTAAATCCTAACAAAGTTAAAGGAATGCCGACGCGGTTCGGTCCTACACGATCTTGGATGATAGCGGAGAACCGTCGCTCGAAGTACACTGAAAGTGGAACGAGCGGAAGTACCACCATGAATGTCAGAATGACGATTTTGGTGACGATGATGGCGATTTGAAAAATGATTTCCGGCATGAGATAATGATGGATTTAACCATTGATAAGCCCTGCGGCTTGGCGGGCACGTTCGTTGGTGAGAAGTGGAATCTGATAACCGGTATCAACAATCTCGATGCCTTGGTGACCGATTTTAGAAAGGGTGAGACCGTTGAATGCTGTGACGTTCTCGGCGAGTGCTTTGAAGACATCTTCAATATGATAGACTTCGTTTTTATCGCCGGAGAGTGCGAGTATGAAATCACGAAGGATTTCCCAGTCATCGTGCGATTGCCCTTGTGGCTCCACGGCTCGGTTCAGACGTTGTAAACGACCTGATAGATTGACCATCGATCCACGCTTTTCGGCGAACGCGGCGGAAGGAAGAACGATCTGAGCTTGGTTTGCAGTTGGGTTTGCCAGGACACTTGTTTGTAGCAGGAAATCGAGTTTACCGAGATCGGTGTCGGTGAAATTCGCATCGGTGATCACATCCTCGCCAAGGATAATGAGTGACCTGATCGAGCCATTGCGAACGCCATCGCGGATTGAATCAAGTTTTTCGTATGGATCGTCTGTTCCAAAAATCATCTTTGCACCCGTTGTGTTCGGGTTGCGGTCTGCGGCGACGAGTAACGCATCGGCATCTGCAAAACGTGGTACTAAGGAGAGGTGATGGGTGCCGATCTCTGCGGCAAGAGTGCGAGTGAGAAAGAGCTCTTCGTTGGTCATACGACCTGAAGCAATGATCGCGGTTTGCGCAGCTGGAATGGCTTTAGTTTGTGCTGCGGCATGTGAGATGGCCGAATTCCAGGTGATGGGTTGAAAAGTTGCGGATGGGGTATCGGTAATTCTTGTTAAAGGTTCCGTGAGGCGGGCCTCGCTGTCGATGAAATGAAAATTCAGGCGATGGGAATCTGGCATCCATGCTGAGTTCACCTCATCGTTGAGGCGCGGAGTGATGCGGTGAATCTTATTTTCACGGGTCCAAACAGTGATGTTGGTGCCGGTTCCACAATTCACGTCGATGGTCGGAGTTTCTTTGAGAAACCATACACGCATTTGAAAGCGAAAGTCGTTAGAAGTTAGCGCGCCCACTGGGCAGATGTCGGCTGTGTTGAGCGAGTAATTCGAATCCAACAGTCGATCCGGATGAACGGTCAGGGTGGTGTGAGTCCCGCGCTGAGTAAAACCAAGCACTGGATCTCCAGCAACTTCGTCCATGAAACGAATGCAACGACTGCACATGATGCAACGTTCGTCATCTAACCTTATCCTAGGGCCAATATCGACATTCTTTGGTTTTTTCACCTTCATGTCCACAAACCTAGAAATGCCACGACCATGTTGAACGGATTGTTCTTGTAGGCGGCATTCACCGGCTTGGTCGCAGATTGGGCAGTCTAGAGGATGATTGATTAGAAGAAACTCCATCACGCCCTCGCGACATTTTTCGACCAAATCGCCACGGGTACGGATGCCCATGTTTTCGCTGACTGTGTTGGCGCAGGCGATGACGGGGCGTGGCGTCCAGACGATTGCCTCGTAGCCATTCTCGTCGAGTGGGGCTTCTTGTCCGGGGGCTGGTCGTGGGGGCATGCCTATTTGAACAAGGCACATCCGGCAATTTCCGGGAGATGTCAGCTTGGGGTGATAACAATAATGGGGGACGATCACTTCCGCTTGTCGGCAAGCTTCGATCATGCGGGTGCCTTTGGGAAATTGATGCCAAACGCCGTCAATCTGAACGTTGACCAAGCCTTTTTCAGCGGCTTGGCTTTTTGGTGATTTCATTTCCGCAGTCGCCGAAGGTGTGTCGCTCATGGCTAAATTGAAGCGTCGGACACTGGTGCGAAAAGAATCCGAAGTCGCTCGCGCGGGAATATGTCTAGCTCAGTCGGATGCGGCAAGCCCGCTTTGTGAAAAATTTCACAAGCCGTATTTCACAGATATCGGCGCTCATGGGCTACCGCGAGATCCCTTCTGACGTTGCAATCCAAGCGACGGTGACTAAAATTAAATTTCCTGCCAAGCCGGCTTATTGTCATAAACCCACCGATAATACTCAGATTTCTCTAAGAAACTCGCTGCCGACTCGTCGAGACAGACCTTGGCAACTGGGTGCATTTGTAAAATTGACGCCGGATTCATCGCGCTAACGGGTCCTTCCACCGCATCTACGACGGCCTGCGCCTTGTTGGTGCCGAATGCTAGCATTAGAACTTCTCTTGCCTCCATGATGGTGCCGATGCCCATGGTGATTACGTGTCGAGGTACGTCGTTCTCGTTACCGAAGAAACGCGCGTTGTCGTGACAGGTTTGCTGAGTCAGTGTTTTGATCCGAGTGCGCGAAGCGAGTGATGATGTCGGTTCATTGAAACCCACGTGGCCGTTAGAACCAATACCTAACAGTTGAATATCAATGCCACCTGCAGCCTTAATTAGTTGCTCGTATTGCTGACAAATTTGAGAAATATCCTCCGCGTTGCCATCTGGAATGTGCACGTTTTGCTCACGAATATTGATGTGTCGGAACAAATTTTCCCACATGAAATGGTGGTAAGATTGGGGATGTTCGAATGGAAGGCCGATGTATTCGTCGAGATTGAAAGTTTTGACCTCAGACCAGTCGAGATTCATTTCGATTAAGGTCTGATAGAGCATCAACGGAGTACTACCAGTCGCCAGGCCAAGCACTGTGGATGGGTAATTTCGTATTTGACGAGCGATGATCTGCGCCGCGACATGAGTGGCCGTCTGCGGGTTTGACTGGATGATAATTTCCATGTTAGATTAATCCAAGTCGTTTATTGAGCTTATTAGAAACATCAGTATTGAACCGCTGAATAAATTTACCAATGTAGGCGACGACGTCAGTGGAGTCATCTAGAATCAAAGGTGTTAGGTCGATGCCAAAAATCACCTGAGTTGCAGAATCGGTCGAGTGGGAATCATAGAACGTCGCATTGGCGGCACGACGTCCAAGAATGGCGAGATCATAGCGCTTGCCTCCTGAGATTTGTGAGTCAAACACGGCGTTGAGAGCGGCAGCGAGATCATCATGACCACTGACATCCATAAGGACTTTGTCTTCGTCAGCTAGCCAGTCCAAGTTTCGCCAAACTTCGCAACCGATGACTTTTTTTGGACGGATTGGAATAGGCAATTCTCGGATTGCTTCAATGACGGCCAAAGCCACACCGATGTGCGTTTCGTGTTTGTC
>VFJU01000469.1 GCA_009885905.1 Verrucomicrobiota bacterium | reverse complement strand
TCATTCAACTACTACTTGGCTGTCGAAGGCGACAACTACGGCTACATGGAGTTGGACCTGAACCGCAGCTTCGAGCTCAACCAGTGCCTCAACCTCGTGGTCGACACCAACGTCGGCTATCTTGGCGACGAGGGCAGCTTCACCGCATGGACAAGCCGTGTCGCACTCGACTGGAACTTCGCTGGACAAGCAAAGTTCTCGCCGTTCGTGGCATTCGCAGTGGGCCTCGCCAATCGTTCCGATTTCACTGTCGCAAGTGCAAATCCTTACCGTACGTCAGGTAACGAAATCCTTGGTGGCGCGATGCTTAGCGTTGGATTCTAATCCAACCTTAAGTTATCTAACTTAAATACTTAAGGGGCGGTCGCGAAAGTGACCGCCCTTTTTCTTTGATAATGATTTAAACCTGACATCGAAAATTCCTCTTGGAATCGAGTAGAACTTAAAAAAGAATCATTTATGTTTCTCGGTCTTGATTCCTCAACCCAGTCGCTCACCGCTGTGCTCATCGATGCGGCTTCGGGCCAAATAATTCATCAGCAGTCGGTCAACTTCGGTGCCGATCTCCCCCAATACGGATCCCCAAGCGGATTCATTCCTGGCGGAATAAATGGCCAAGTCTGTGCGAACCCTCTGATGTGGCTTGACGCTTTGGATCTACTGTTCGCCCGCCTATCCGAGTCGGCGAATCTAGGCGCCGTGCGAATGATCGCTGGATCTGGCCAACAACACGGATCGGTCTATCTGGATGCAACGTTTAATGATCGACTTGCCTCACTCGATTTTTCGTTAGATCTAGCTTCCCAACTCGCCCCAGCTCTCACCCGTGCTGACTCACCGATCTGGATGGACACATCGACAGGAACCGAGTGTGAAGAAATCACAGCCTCCTTGGGTGGATCTAACGAGGTGATCCGTCGCAGCGGATCGATCGCCATTGAGCGGTTCACCGGTCCACAAATCCGCCGATTTTACAAAACAGATCCAGCAGCATACCAACGAACCCACCATATCCATCTGGTCAGTTCATTTATTGCATCCATCATTGCGGGAAAATCTGTATCGATCGATTATGGTGATGGAGCAGGGATGAACCTACTCAACCTAGATAAGTTAGAGTGGGACTCAAAATTGTTAGATGCTACAGCACCCGAGCTTAATGACAAACTATCAGCACCCGCAGCGGCAAACTGTGTGCAGGGTTTTGTTTCTAGATATTTCTCTGAAAAGTATGGTCTGCCATCCAATTGCCGCACGGCACTATTTACCGGAGACAACCCAGCCTCATTGGTCGGAATGGGCGCCACAACTCCAGGCGACGTGGTTATTTCCCTAGGCACCAGTGACACTTTTTTCGCAGCGATGGCTGGACCCCTCACTGACCCTAACGGATTTGCTCACGTCTTCGGTAACCCCGCAGGTGGATTCATGTCATTGATCTGCTTTCGCAACGGATCGCTTGCTCGAGAAGCATTGCGCGACAAACTCGGACTAGACTGGTCGGCGTTTGATCGCCAAGCACTAGCAAACTCATCGGTCGCGGCGGGACAAAATCTCATGTTACCCTTCTTCGGTCCCGAAATCACTCCTCGCCACGATTTCTCTGGACCGGTGCTCAAAGGAAGTTACGAGTTCGAATCCGCAAGCGAACCCAGTCTGCAAGTCCGAGCGCTTCTTGAGGGGCAATTCCTCAACATGCGGCTACATGCCCAGTGGATGAAAGTCCATCCAGAGCACATTCGCCTAACCGGTGGCGCCTCAAAAAATAACGGAATCGCCCAAATGGTTGCCGATATTTTTCAAGCCCCAGTCGAGCGCATCGACGTTTCAAATTCAGCAGCTCTCGGGGCAGCTTTGATCGCTGCCGCCGCGGATGGTTACGATTTGCCCGCCCTCCAAAAAATCTTCTGCAAACCAGCAAAAGACTCGTCACTACAGCCGAATCTCACACTCGCCCCAGTCTATGCCGATGCCTTGATCCGCTACAAGGACCTGCTTGCCTCCATTTGCTGAGAAGATTCTCTCCGAAAAGTTGACCAAGCTGAATCGCAAGATTAAACATCCCAAGTGATGACGATTGACCAATACGCCAACAAATTTCTGTGCGACCTCGTGGCCTATGAGCCCGGCAAGCCAATTGATGAAACTGCACGAGAAATCGGGCTAGACCCATCACAGATCGTCAAGCTTGCCTCAAATGAAAACCCGCTCGGCCCCTCGCCGTTGGCAAAAATTGCCATGCGCGATGCACTCGAAGAATCCCACATCTACCCAGACGGTGGAGGCTACCGACTGCGGTCTGCCATCGCAGAGTCATTCGATCTGGAAATCAGCAATGTCGTCCTTGGCAATGGATCTAACGAAATCATTGAATTTCTCTGTCACACATTCCTAAATCGCGACACGGAACTCATCGCCGCGAAACATGCGTTTGTGGTCTACAAACTCATGGCCACATTGTTTGGTGCAAAATATGTCGAGGTGCCAGACCCAGGATTTCTTCATGACCTCGATGCGATGGCGGAGGCGATCACAGATAAAACACGTCTCGTCTTTATCGCAAACCCTAACAATCCGACCGGCACGATGGTAAATCAAGCCGAGATCGACCGCTTCATGACCCGCGTTCCAGAACATGTGATCGTGGTCTTTGATGAAGCCTACTACGAATTTCCAGACAACCCACCGGATACGCTAAAGTATGTCAAACAAGGGCGGAATGTCTGTGTACTAAGAACCTTCTCGAAAATACATGGCCTAGCAGCTTTACGAGTCGGATACGGTCTTGCATCAAAAAGCATCATCGATTTGCTTCAGAAAGCGAGGCAACCATTCAATGTCAATGCTATCGCCCAAGCCGGTGCTCTTGCAGCAATGGCAGATGCCGAACACATCGCAAAAACCCGCGCGATCAATCGCGAAGGAATGGCGTACTACGAGACATCTTTATCTGCTAGAGGATTAGAGTTTATTCCAAGCTTTGCCAATTTCCTATTGATCAAGACCGGAGAAGGAGACCAGGTTTTTCGAGGAATGCTCCAGCAAGGCGTGATCGTTCGAGCAATGAGCAGTTACAAGCTTCCTGAGTGGGTGCGGATCTCCATCGGCACTGACGCACAAAACCGCCGGTGCATTGAAGTGTTAGATTCCGTCTTGTCAGCCATTCAGGCGACGAAGTGAACAAAGGAATGAAATTCAATTCTGATTCGCAACGCTTGACGATCGCTGCGATCGCAACACCGCCCGGTACCGGTGCGATTTCGTTGGTGCGGATCTCTGGGCCAAATGCGATTCAAATTGCCGAGACTGCTACTGCAGGAGGTGCAACAAATCAAACGCTACGCACCGTCCGTTACTGTTACATCAAAGATGTCGAAGGACAGATTATCGATGATGGATTAATAACAATTTTCCGTGCTCCTAACAGTTACACTGGAGAGGATTGTATAGAATTTACGGGACACGGGGGAATTTTGGTAACGCGTGAAGTGCTCGGTAGATTCCTTGCGTGTGGAGCAACTGCTGCTGGGCCTGGCGAGTTCACCCAGCGGGCTTTTCTTAACGGAAAACTGGATCTGACACAAGCCGAGGGGGTGATGGACTTGATCTCTTCACAAACTCGCCTCTCTCTTCGCGCTGCACGTAGCCAACTCGAAGGAACGCTAGGAAAACGCACCACTGAGGCCCGCGATCAACTGCTAGAAACGCTAGCGCACCTCGAGGCGTGGATCGACTTCCCAGAGGAAGACATCGACCCGAAAACCGGTGTTTTGCTGCACGGTAAGGTCTCTTCAGTTTTAGCGGTCGTCGATTCCCTGCTCGCCACAGCCGATCAGGGAAGGGTACTCCGCGAAGGCGTTCGCACGGTGATTTTTGGTGAGCCAAATGTCGGGAAATCCAGTTTGTTGAATCGACTGTTAGGATTTGAGCGTGCGATCGTGAGCGATCTTGCTGGAACCACCCGTGATACGATCGAAGAAGTGATAAATTTGAATGGAATTCCAATTCGTTTGATTGACACTGCAGGGGTTAGGCAAGCAGCAGACCGTATTGAAGCCGAGGGAATTCAAAGAACTGTTAGCCAGATTGAGATTGCCGACTTATTATTAGAAGTTTCGGATGCGAGCCAACCACGCCCGGACCAATCCATAAACTCCTCATCAATCGTTAAGCGGATCCAAGTTCTTAACAAAATAGATCTTGGTGAGCATCCTTCTTGGGTCGGATTCGAAGCTGTGCGCCTCACCTGCACGAGCGGTCAGGGCTTTGATCAACTCTCTGAGGCGATCCGCGATGCACTCCACTTCGGTGAGGCAGACTGGGGCGAACATGCCATCGCAATCAATGCCCGCCACCAAGCAAGCCTACAAATCGCCCAGACCTCACTGAACGCTGCGCTGGATATTCTCAACAACACCGCAAGTGATCCAGAGCTCGCATCCATTGACCTGCGCGAGGCGTTAGACGCACTGGGAGAAATCCCTGGCAAAGTCG
>VFJU01000426.1 GCA_009885905.1 Verrucomicrobiota bacterium | reverse complement strand
TCTTGAAGAAGTTCGCTCGGGACGACGACCGCATTAACGAACGATTTACGAGTACGACTCCCCAACCATTTTTTCGATTGCGTCCCCGAACTCCGCGGCGAACCGTTTCGCGTCGCACAACGGCGATGCGGCGACGGCGTTGCGCAACCCGCGGCGAAGTTGAAGCAGCAGCGGGTCCATGCCGCTGTAGGCGAGATCGGTCACACGGATGCGCGTGGGGTCCCGTCGCCCGCCGGCACCGCCACAGGTCACCGCGTAGATTTTGCGGCGGTGACATTCGGCGATGATTAGCGACTTGTGACGAGCAAAGTCGATGGCATCGATCACCGCATCAAAGCCGGCATCGAGAATCTCCGCCGCAGACTTTTCGTTGAAAAATTTTTGCACGATCTGGACATCGCAGGTCGGATGGATTGCACGAGCGCGGTCTGCCATCGCATCAGTTTTTTGTCGGCCGATTTGTCCATCCATGGCATGAAGTTGGCGGTTCACGTTGGTGATGCAGATTTCATCCAAGTCGACGAGTGTTAGATGCCCGATGCCCGAGCGTGCGAGTGACTCGACGGCCCAAGATCCGACGCCGCCTACCCCGATCACCGCGACGCGCGACACGAGAAATCGCTCCAACGCCGCCTGGCCGTAGAGCCGGGCGATTCCGCCAAAACGGTGGTGGGTGGATTCGTTGTCAGACACGCAGGGGATTTATGGAGCCACCGCCGACGAGTCACGATCCGAATTTCATGAGAACGTGAAAAGATCGGAACAACGATTCCACAAACCGTCCGGAGACTTCATTTCACTATGGACGCTCGCGACCCAATCTAGGCGATGCTGCACCATTTTTGTGGTCGTGCGTATCATCTGCATCAAGAGGCAAATCCGCTCGTTTTGTAGTACGAGAACGATACGACACTGTTGATGCCCACGAGGGATTCAAGTTGAAGCGCCTTTTAACCATCCAGAGAGACGAACGCGCTCCACTAAGATCATGTGAGGAACCGTAAGTGCAGCCAATCCAACGAAAACGATCTGCAGCAAGCGGGTGTCAAGCGGGGTATCTTTGAGAAAGTGCCAGGCCAAAACTGATGTCAGAACCACGCCGACCATCGGAAGTAGCGCCGCGACCATCAAAACCCGCCACGAGGATTGGCCAGAATAAATGAAGGTTCGGATGATGTGCCTTGCACTGTGCATTCCACAGAAAAAAACAGTGAAGGCAAATAACGGAGGAACTGATATCGCTAACAGACTTACAGAAAATATTTCTATTGATGTTAGAACATTACGCCTTGCACACACGACTATTGCAAAAATGGTACCTAGCAACCAAGGCCAAGCAAGCAAAGTAAGGTAAGGCACGACTAACTGTGCGGCGGCATGACCCACCAGTTGAGCGAACAGTTGTGTGATCTCAGAAGCGTGTAAAAACGTTGGGAAGATAATGATAGATCCGGCATAGAGAACGCGCGAAACTGGAGAGATGCCCGAAGTGAGATCGCCCGAAAAATGAGCCACCGAGATCAATAGGAATCCAACCAAGAACAAAACAGGTATATATGCCCAGAGGCACACCACTAATGCGGCAAGAAAAATATAAATCACACCAAAACTCAGCCATTCCCATGGCGATCGGATCATGTATAGCCGATAAGCAAAAATTGTATCGAGAGCACCATGCGGAATACCGAGGACGATGATCAGTGCCGAAAGCACGATGAGTTCCGTCTGGGGTTCAAAGCGACCGATAACTGATGTTGCCAGCACAACTAGCATTGCACAAAAACAAAAAATTCCTCCTTGGAGACGTTGAGCATTCATGGGTATTTAGCTCTTCTTCGGGCTGAGAAAATTTCTGTTATAAATGGCATGGGAGGTAAGGCAGAGGCGATGACAGCACAGTCAGAGAGCGTGGCTTGGTCGCTCATGAAACGAACAATACGTGCAATATTTACTTTTTGAAATAACGCCAAAAAAATGTTAGGGGCCATTTCTGGATATCGGTTCAAGACCCGCAGGAAAAGGCCGTCCATCATACGAAGCGCCATTGGATCCATGGGGTGCATGGTTGGTGGCTTACCTGCGCCGAGTGCTTGAGCACAGGTTTCCGCCCAGCGTTGAATCCGTTGAAAAGCGTAACCACTACTTGGTCTGGCACCTCCTGAAAAAAGACCGGCTTTTACATAAGTGGGATCAATTTGGGGTGATAGAAAACCTGGATTCATTGGAAGGATACCGTTTTCAGTGCGCTGAACGGTGTAGCTTAGTCCCTGCACACGTCGGTCAATGAAATCCGATAGTTCTTTTTTCAAACTTTCCGGCGCAAGCGCTTCTTCAGCAAAGACAGTGACTTCAAGCAGCGCGCGATTGGTGGAGGTGGGAAGCAGATAGAAAAAAAGAATTCTACCTTCACGCACGGTAGCAAAGTGCATAAGTTCCGCGATGGATGGATCGAAAACTGGCACGCTGCATTCGATCTCGTGACCCAAAAACGATTGCCATAACAGAGATTCTTTGTGATTTGGAACTTCAGTCGGACGGGTATCAACCACCATTCGGGCAGAATGTGTACCTGTGCTCGTTTCCACAAACCATAGATTGCCTATTTTTTGAGGAGTGGAGTGAACAGAGACTCCCAAATCTAACTTTATTTTTGTAGATTGTGCCACCTTCTCCACGGACTCGTCGTAAAACGCTAATGATGGGATCATGGCATAGGTAAACGGACGGCAGTCTACGACCTCTTTATCAATATCTGTAGAGACTGATATGTTAGCCCAGCGGTGATAAACCAAGTGGTTTAGCTCCGCGGTGGGTTCACTCCAAAAACACCATGTGCGGTCGTTCGTGTAGGATGCTCGTTTTTCTAACAACAGAGTTTCTGGTGATCGTTGTCCGATAGCTGCAAGCCGCCGCGCAAGACTCAACCCTGCGCATCCACCGCCTAGAATCAGAAGTTCATGTTGCATCTTGATTCACAATTCCAGGTAAACCCTTGAGGGCGACATGAAGATTCACGCGATGCGCCGTGTGACACTTCCAAAAATCCAGTTGAAATGGTTTGGTGGCCAACTCGTGAAGCGAGATACCGAATTTTTGCCTGTCGGAAACCGACGCGCGACCAGCCCAATAGGCAAAATTGCGTTGTGCCAAGCGGATGCCGATGGCTTGATAGATGCTGGCTGCGACAAGGATGCCACTACGAGCTCGAAGAGGAAGATAGGGCAGACCAAGTTCGCCACTCTGATAGAATTGATCCGCTTTGTCTAGTAGATGGGCTAGGCTTTTAATCAAGATGGGCTGTAGAATGGTGGAAGGCCAGATTAGTTGATCAGGTGAGACATCACCCACGAGCGATGCAGGTAAATATCGTCGACCCAGTCTGGCATCCTCCGCAACGTCACGGCAGATATTTGTAATTTGCATCGCTATTCCTAGGTCCACTGCGTGCGCTAGCGCTAAAGGATTTTTAGTATCTAACACGCAACACATCATAAGACCTACAGTTCCAGCGACACGATAACAATAGCGGAGCAAGTCTGCCTCGTCAGTCATGCGCACGGTCTCCAAATCGGAGGTGATGCCGCAAATCAATTCTAGAACGACCGCTGGCAAGATGCCGCACTCTTTCATGAGGTCGATTCCATCTTCGAGTATGGGGTCAGAAGTTTCACCCGTGACGATTGATTCTCGGGCATGCGATAAAGCTAATCTAGCGTCTTCTGGCGAGGATGCCTCATCTGCTAGATCGTCAAGGTAACGGCAGAATGCGTAAAGTCGAGTTGCGCGGCCAGCGTGTTTTTTCCCTAACAGGTGACTTGCCCAGAAAAAACTGCGGCCTTTCTCCGCCAAAACGGCGCGGGCGGCTGCGAGTGCCACGTTAGCGGCAGGCTCATTCATGAGCTGCATGGAATGAGTGCATCCACTACTTTTGCGGAACATAGCACGCCGGGCATCCCGGCGCCGGGGTGGGTACCGGCTCCCGTGAGGTAGAGATTTTTGATTCCCTCAGCCCGATTATGAAAGCGAAACCAAGCTGATTGGCGAAAGATCGGTGCGACGGAAAATCCTGCTCCGTGTTCACTGCGGTAATCGTGTTGGAAATCGGCAGGGGTCTTGTAGAATTTCTCTACAATTGTCGATGCCAGACCTGGCAGTATTGTCCGGTCTAGCGCAGCGACGATGCGTTCCGTTAAGCGGGGGCCTTCAATATCCCAGTCGATTTGTCCCTGCATGTTAGGCACCGGGCAGAGTACATAGAAGCTGTCGCAACCTGTGGGCGCGAAGCTGGAATCGGTCGCTGTGGGTCGATGCAAATAGAGCGAAAAATCTTCGGAGAGAACCTTGCGGTAAAAAATGTCGTCGAGTAATTCTCGATAGCGTTCGCCAAGCCAGATCGTGTGATGCGCTACTTCCGGGTAGGTCCGTGTCGTGCCGAAGTAGAGCACGAAAAGCCCCATCGAGTAATGTGCCATGGCAAGCTTTGCACGAGTCGATAGCGCCTGCTGAGATTGCGGAATCATTTTTCGGTACAAGTGAGCCGCATCGGCATTGGATACGATGACATCGGCAGACATTGTCGTGCCATCGGCAAGTTCCACACCCGTGGCTGTGCCATTTTCGATTTTCACGCGCTCCACGGTGGTGCCTAATCGGATTTCGATGTCGTGTCGCCGCATCAAGTCGCCGAGGGCTTGGACAATTGCTCCGGTACCGCCCATCGCAAAATGGACTCCATGAGCGCGTTCGAGGAAATGAATTAGCCCATAAATACTTGTCGTGTCGAAAGGATTGCCACCGACTAAGAGCGGTTGGATCGAGAACGCCTGTCTAAGCTTAGGACTGTGCAAATGCCGCGACACCATGCTCCAGACGGTCTCGTAATTTCGCAATCCGATCAAACGGGGAATCTGGCGCAGCATCGTGGTCAACTGATGAAATGGCTGCGCAGAAAGCGCGGTGAAACCAACATCGTAAATACGCTTGCTGTGCTCTAACAGTGCAAGATATCCAGCGCGATCACGTGGTTCAATTCTGGTGATTTCATCCAACGTCTCTTCCAAGCTGCCGCCATAATTAAACGTGTCACCATCCGCAAAGTAAAAACGGTACCATGGGTTCATGGGCACAAGTTTGACATGATCTGAAAATTTTTCGCCAAAAAGAGAGAACAACTCTTCGAGCAAAAAAGGCGCCGTGATCACTGTTGGTCCAGCATCGTGGGTGAATCCGGCGCGCTCAAAAACTTGGGCGCGGCCACCGAGTTGATCACAACGATCCAAGAGCGTTACCGCGTAGCCTTTGGCTCTTAATCGTAGTGCTCCAGCGATGCCGCCAAATCCGGAACCAATAACAATCGCTTGCTGCTGCATGTTAGGTCGTTGGTGGATCTTGCCTCAGTGAGATGGCCAAGTTCCGTAATAAATACCCAACACCATTTGGTAGTTTTTCGGCTAAATCTGCCGCGTTTTGCAAGTGATCTAAGCCCATTTGACGTGCCAGCTCCATCGCGGTTTCTATATGCCAATTCGCCTGCAGGACGACCACCACATTCATGGCCATGGGACCGTCTTTTTCAAAATCCTGCAAATCATCCATGATCTGATAGCCCACGGCGAATTCCTTTGCCGCCTCGTCCGCTTGTTGGACGTATTGCTCGCAGCCCGCCGCGAGAAATGCCAACTTTAGTGGCAAGCTGAGCAATGCTCCCGACTTCTCGATGGCGACCTGGCGGTAAAAATTCAGATTATTAGGCGAGTCGCCCTCGTCATGCGGGAAACCAGCGCATTGACCTCGTATCGCTGCGGAAGTTGCCGCATGCACCGAGGCAATGAGTTGTGGCAATCGGCTTGAATTGCTGTAAGCCCCTAGAGTCCCATAGGTGGCGGATAAAAAAAGATCCCCCACACAGATGGCGATGTTGGTTCCGAACGCCGCACCGACGGTGGGCATTCCATGTCGCATCACTTCGTCATCTTGGAGATCATCGTGAATGAGCGAAGCATTGTGTAAAAATTCGACGGTGGCGGCAAGGATGATTGCGTCACTACGATTTAGCTCAAGTGCTAGGCTCGCTTGCAGCGCAAGCCGTGCACGAATTCTGCGACCGCCGCTCTCGAGATGGTAAACTGCGGCCACGGCGGCGGCAGATTCCAGATTCACCTCCGTGAGCAACTGTTGTTTCATGAACGACTCCACTTCACCCACGAGCTCGTCCAATTCAGATTGAATTGGAGCGAGCCGTGATGGAGAAGAAATGTTCACGATAGACTTGGTAGCCACTTGCTGAACCTCATCGATATGCTTAAGCGTAGCGGACGATCCACCCGTTATTTACGAGCTTCTGCAGCCTCGTCTGAGTGGCGAGTCGCGACAGACCAGATGATTAGACCGAACGCGATTTTGTTGATCACGTCTGCTAGGTTGTAGATGATGTTTAGTAAATCTGCGCTTTCAGCTGGGCTTTTGTTAGCAAGATAGCCGACGAAGTAGCCGAGTGGGTAGATCGCCCAGCCAATGGTCACGATGCCGCGCATGAGCTTGAAAGCAGATTGCACCGCTGGAGGAGCAGACTCTGCATTCACTTTGCTGGCTTCGCCAAAGAAAATTTCAAAGAGGATGTATGCCCACCCGATCATACCAATGACGAATGCGAACATTGTGTTCATGTAACCCGCTTCTCCCAGGTAGCCACCGACTAACATGACGAGAGAGCCAAGAACTAACCGCCAGAATATTCCAGCAGATACTTTGGTGACCGCAGACAAAATTAGATAAAACTCCACCATCAAAAGTGGCACGGTGATCAACCAGTCGATGTATCGAAAAACCGTTGGTGTTTCACCGGTGGCCACCCATACATCGCGCATGTAAAAATAATGAACTGCGGCCACGAGAGTGACCAATCCTGAAACCGTAAGCGACGTCTTCCATTTCGCCGTCACGCGTTGGGTTTCCATGAAGAAAAATGCCGTCGCTGCGATCAGCGCCATTGATATCACCCAGAATGACACCCCGACGAAGTCATTGGATTTGAGAGTTATGTCCGACGTGGCCAAGATGGAGTTCATTGGCGCAGCCATTAACAAGTTAGGAATTAATAATCCCCCAAGAATGATTGAGGCTTTTTTGAGTGTGTGTGATTTCATTTGTTTGCTCGTTGGTAATAATTGATTAGTTTAATTTACACGGTGGAGAATAAAACTTCCTAGCGGGTGTGAGTCACATGAAACTGGACCAAGTAATTTGTATGGGTTAAGAGAAAAATTCTAATCTAACGATAAATTTTGATATATTTTATCTCGGATTGATTCGACCTTAAGACACTCTTAATATGCGTCAACCTAAAACTTCACAAAGTGACAGGATACGACACAGAGAGGCTTTTTTAGCTGACCAGTGCCATCAGAACGGGTAAGCGAATCCATCATCAGCGCCGCCCACCATACCGATTCAGCGGGCCAATGAGCTCTGTTAGAGCTGGCGCGTCCTCACCAATCCATGTTTTCCCCTCGGGAGTCGATGTGGGTGAAATTCCAATAACCACCGACGCCACCTTTAAAGAGGCCACGGTCGCGGAGGTTTCGTGCCACCGAGGCGACGCGTGCTGGGCGCATCGGGAATTTTATGTCTAAGGCGACGTTTGCCTGATGCCATGAGCGTGACTTTGCGCCTTCGCAGTTGGCGTTATAGGCTGGGCAGCGGTATGCAGAGATGATTTCGACTTGAGAAACATTCATTTCCAACGCAATTCGGTCGGCGACGCGGAGCGTGTAACCCATGCGAGTCCACCACGCTTTCGGTGGCAATGTGTTCCAGATGGGGCCTGTAGATTTGGCGTGTGCCTCGATCACCTGCTTTGGGCAAATGCTCTTAAGGTTTAACTTGGCAAGGTAGCGACTGTACCCAGGCAGCAACTTGGCTTCGCGATGGAGCCACTCTTCGGGTAAGTCGTTGCAAACAAGTGGCTGCAGGGTAGTCGGTTGAGCCGAGGAGCGGGTGGGAACGCTGATTTTTGGAGACGGCGTAACGGTGAGAGCGTCCGCTTTCGAGGCCGACAGCAAGGCACCAAGCCCAGCGAGGCCGAGCGTACCGATCACCTTGCGGCGGTCGGTGATGGGTGTGAGGTTAACGTTCTCAGGGAAAATCATAGGGCTAAAAAGGAGACTCTGTCACAGGTAAGCGGTTTTTATGCCGATTAAGGATTTTTAAACTTGGTCAGTGGAATGCGTCCCCGCGAAACAAGCAGGTGAGAAAGACACGACAAGTAAAAAGTCTCTAAAATTTCAATTCCCCTTGGTGGGCAATGACTTGTTGCGGGGAAAAACCGAGAAAAACAAGCCAAGCGCCGCCATGCTTAAGATCCCCAAGTCCCCAATCCGTTCGTAGAGCGAAAAACTCGGGTGAAGCGGGATTTTTAGTTCTGTCAGCAGAGACCCTCGGGTGAAATGACTGCCTTGAAAGTCCACCAAGATTTGTGGGACCCCGGTGCGAGGATTTGCCGTAGATCCTGTCGAGTCGACCGCCGCGCTGACGCCGCTATTCGCACAGCGCAGCATCGGCCGGCGGAGTTCGATGGTTCGGAACCGGGCATTTGCAAAATGCTGCGCGGCGGCCGGCGACTCCTTGAACCATCCGTCGTTGGTGACGTTGATGATCACTTGTGGATCTGGGCGGGTGAATTTACGAGTCAAGCGGGAGACTGAATCTTCAAAGCAAACTGTCGGGATCACCCCGATCGTTGTCCCGCCGGCAAGCAGAGGCATCGGATCTAACGAGTCACCCGGCGTGAACGATCCGCCGAATTTCATGCCGGATTGTTGTTCGTAAATTTGTTTTAAAAATGGCAGCGAGTCCACGAATGGAATGGTCTCTCCAAAAATCACCAAGTGGTGTTTGCGGTAAGTTTGTAGGTCATCTTCTGGCGACATCACGGCGAGCGAGTTATAGGCACGGCCGTCCGTTTTCATGATGAGATCCGTGCCGACTTTTTCCGCTTCTAACTCATTCACGCCATAGATCAGCGAGAACGGTCCGGCGCTGCGGACTTGATCCACCGTGTCGTGATTGATTTGCCAGGTCGCCCAATCACCGGTATTTGTGCGGAGAATGCGGCCAGTGAGCGCGCACTCCGGCCAGATCACCCAGCTCGGCCAGTCGGGCGAGAGCTTGCCCTCGGGTGTTTTTAGTTTCTCTAACGCTTTGAGAGTTTCATCTTCATACGCTTGGTGGATTTGTAGATCCGTCCATAAAACCTGCGCTGCATTTTGTGGGATATTGATTTGAACGAGCAGCGATTTCAGAGGGATGGTTTGCGCCTGTTGCTCGATTTTTATCCGCCATTTTCCGTAAACGTAGAATGAAATCACCACCAATGCGGCGACTCGCAAGTCCCAGCGTCTAGCAGAATTTTTTTGGGTGATCGAAATTAGAATCGACTGGGTGAAAACAACTAACAGAGAAAGTCCCAGCACGCCTAACACATCTGCGCCCTGCGCCATGACTCGCGATTCATGGAACGCGACGCCGAGAGGATTCCAGCCAAAGCCGGTGAACAACCAACCGCGTAGCCACTCCAATCCCGCCCACACCGCCGCCAGACAGAACGCCACGCGCAGGCGTTCCACAGGGCCGCCATCGTGCCGTGGCTTGCCGAGTGTGGCGGCGAAGCTCCCGAAGAGTCCCCAGAAGATGGCGAGGTAAAGCGGCAAGAGCACTGCCGCCAGTGACGAGACGGTGGCTAACCAATTGAACTGGATCAAGCAGCTCACTGCGCCCGCAAGGTAACCGATGCCGAAGCCCCGCCAACCTGCGCGTTTCCCAGAGAGCGACCTAAGCGCCCAAAGCAGAGGCAGCAGAGCCGTCCACACCAACGCCGTATGGTGAAACGGTGGGAAAAGTCCCGCCACCATTACGCCACTGGCCACCGCCGCCACGACTGGCGCCCATCCCGCTACCTTGCTCATGAGTGGATCATCACCGGAGCGTTGTGGGTGGTCAAGAAACGAAGC
>VFJU01000215.1 GCA_009885905.1 Verrucomicrobiota bacterium | reverse complement strand
CTCACATCCGTGCTTGTTTTCCGTCAAAAACTCGCCATAGCCTCGCTGCCCGGCGCGATAGAAGGACTGCCACGACGGAATTTCGACCTATATTTGCACATGGATACGCCTCCTTTCTCCGAACTCGGGTTACCCGACGCCCTGCTCGCCGCCATCGAAACTCTCGGCTACGAGCGCCCATCTCCTATCCAGGCGATGAGCATTCCGCCCGCTCTGCTGGGCAAGGATTTGGTCGGACTTTCCGCCACCGGATCTGGAAAAACCGCGGCTTTCACGCTTCCCGCTCTTGCGAAACTCGACGTCAAGCTCGCCTATCCACAAGTCCTCATCCTCTGCCCAACCCGCGAACTTGCGGTGCAAGTCTGCGAAGAAGTCCACCGCCTCGGCGCGAAAATGCAGGGTCTACAGGCAACACCCGTATACGGAGGAGCTCCCATCGACCGCCAACTCCGCGCCCTCCGCAACGGTGCACAGCTTGTCGTCGGCACACCCGGGCGTTTGCTCGACCACCTCCGCCGCGGCAGTTTCGACGCATCCCGTATCAAAATGGCCATCCTCGACGAGGCGGACCGAATGCTGGACATGGGCTTCAAGGACGAAATGGACGAACTGCTCGCCGCGCTCCCTGCCGGCCGCCAGACGCTCTTTTTTTCCGCCACAATGAACCCGGGTGTGTCCCGCTTGATTCAAAAATTTGGCAATAGTCCGGAAATCATCGAGATTCAACAAAAGGCTCGCACCGTCTCCACCGTCGAACAGTCGTATTTTGAAGTCCGCCAGCGATCGAAGGTCGAGGTGCTTTCGCGCATCCTCGACATGAACCCGCCGCGCCTCGGCATCGTCTTCTGCAACACGAAACGCTCAGTCGACGAAT
The DNA here is from genome assembly GCA_009885905.1 of Verrucomicrobiota bacterium. Taxonomy (GTDB): domain Bacteria; phylum Verrucomicrobiota; class Verrucomicrobiia; order Verrucomicrobiales; family Akkermansiaceae; genus Luteolibacter. The sequence continues at coordinate 5,579 of VFJU01000215.1, read as the reverse complement.
GCACCGAAGACCTCGTCAACCGTGGCTACGCTGCAGACCGCCTTCATGGCGACATCACCCAGCAGATGCGCGAGCGCGTGCTCAAACGCTTCCGCGAGGGAGCTGTAGAAATCCTCGTCGCCACCGACGTCGCTGCTCGCGGACTCGACATCGATGAAATTGACATCGTCTTCAATTACGACCTCCCAACCGATCCCGAAGACTACGTACACCGTATCGGCCGCACCGGTCGTGCGGGTCGCTCGGGACGTGCTGTTAGCTTTGTTTACGGCCGTGAGATTTACCGAATGCAATCCATCGAGCGGTACACTCGCAGCGTGGTCAAGCGGGAGCGGATTCCATCCGTCGAGCAGGTCGAAGGCCGTCGCGCGGACTTGATTTTCGATGATTTAAAAGAACGGTTAGAATCAGGAAAATTTGATACCTATCAAGACAGCATCGACCGACTTCTTGAGCAGGGACACACGCCCACCGACATCGCCGGGGCACTCGTCACCATGATCCGTGAAGCAAGTGGTCGCGAGGGTTCCGCCATCGAGGAAGATCGCGAACCGGAACGCCCGGCACGCCGCGAAAACGCTCGTCCGCAACGGGATGAACGCCATGAAAACCATCAACGCGACGACCGTGGTCCACGCCAAGAACGGTTTGAGCGCGCTCCACGTGGAGCAACCCAAGGCTCGGAAGACGGCATGACTCGCCTGTTTCTATCACTCGGCAAGACCCACGGCGTGATGGCTAAGGAAATCGTCGGCATGCTTTACCGCGAGGTCGGATTGCCAGACGGTTGCCTAGGTCGCATCTCGCTTTTCCCGAAGCACTCGCTCGTGGATGTGCCTGAGCAATTCGTGGCGCAAGTGATTGACCGCACCAAGAGCTCACGCCTCCGTGGTCGACCGTTCCGCATGGATGTGGATCGAGGACCCGGTGAGCGGCCATAAGTTCGACTTTGTTTCATGAACGCAGTAGACCTGTTAGGAAACTCGCGCAGGTTCGTTCTCTTCACCGTATTCTACAACGCACGGGCCTACTACCCCGTGCTAGCGATTCTGTTTCTCGACCTTGGTCTGACGCTCGATCAATTTGTCCTGCTCAACCTGATCTGGGCGGCGACCATCTTTATCTTCGAGGTTCCATCTGGAGCACTTGCAGACACAATCGGCAGGAAAAAACTGCTAGTCACCGCGGCGGTTTTAATGATCGTTGAAATGTCATGCCTATTGTTAGCACCAAGAGACGGCGGTACTTTACTCTTCACATTGTGCGTCTTGAACCGTATCTGCTCAGGTCTATCTGAAGCCTGTGCCAGCGGCGCGGACGAGGCACTCGCCTACGACTCGCTGCCTGTCAGCGAACGCACCAGCAGTTGGGACAAACTGTTAGCGAGAGCGATGCGCTGGCGTTCCATCGGTTACGTGATCGCGATGATTCTGGGCGGGCTAATTTACAACTCCGCGCCGCTAAATTCAATTCTCCCAGCAGATCTAAAACTATCAGAAAACACCGCTCACCGCTTACCTGTCGCGGTGGTATTCGTTCAAGCGCTCGTCTGCCTCATCATCACTCTACGGATGGTGGAACCCCCTCGCGTCGTGCGCCAAGGCCCCGAGAATAAATTGTCGGACGCGTTCAAGCTCACTCTTCAAACCGCTCGCTGGGTTTTCACCAACCCTAAAACTTTGGTTGTCGTGGTCGTCGGAACAGCCATCGACTCGATTGTTAGAAATTTCGCGACCATCAATAGTAGCTACTACCGACTCATCGACTTACCCGAGTGGACATTTGGTTTTATTGGTGCCACGCTTGGATTATTAGGTTGGTTTGTGCCATCATTTGCGGTTCGGCTAAACCAGCGCTTTGGAACGTTGGCGAGTCTAAGCATCGTGAGTGGTATCGCGTGGATCGGTCTAGCAGGTCTGATTCCCGCATGGCCGGTTTACGGAATTCTTCCAGCGATGATATTAATGACCACGCTGGGATTTCTTGGTTTCACCGTGAGTCGTGCGCTTCACGCGGAAACCGATTCGGCAAGACGAGCCACGGTGTTGTCAGTCAAAGGACTGGCATTCAACCTTGGGTATGGCTTATTCAGCTTTGGATTTTCTCGCTTGCTGGCCAACTTCCCGGCCGAACCTAGAACGGCAGCACTCCTTGGCGCACTTTTCTGGCAGGTGCCAGCATTTGCACTTGTGATGGTTGCCCTACTGTCTTGGGGGAAAATCCTCCTGAAACGCACCGCTTGAAATCATTCCTCAGTTGATAGATTCGCGTTCCGAAGGAATTCGCAAATCACGGGTATCCTCCCTCCGATCGAGTCCATTTCTAGCAGACTTTGCCGTAGATCCGCATCATGGATAAATTGCTGGGAAATAATATCTGTCATCAGCCCAGGTTCATCCGCTCTGTCCAGCAACTCAAAAACTCCATTTTGAACCTCCTCGGGCATGTGTCGCAACGCGTCCTCCACCGCTCCACGCAGCGTTTTCATCGCGGCCTCCGCTTGGTTTTCCGGCGTGAAAATCGAAATCACCGGTTCGATGCTGGCGTAAGGGTAAGCGTAGCCGTCGTGCCACTCCGTAAAACGCACACGCATCACCCCATGGATCAGCAACTGAGAAGTTCCATCGTCTTGCTCGCGAGAAGCGCGAACTAGGCCAATCGTGCCAACAGGAGCCACAAAATTTTCTGGATAACCAACCTCTTCACCCATCAAACGGGCAACTGCAAAAAAACAATCGCCCTCGAGCGCCTCTTCGAGCATTTTCCGGTATCGCGGCTCGAAAATATACAAGGGCAGACCACCATGAGGAAACAAGGTGCAGTCGGGTAGCAGCATCACGCCGCATCGCTCAGGTAGATCAATGTCATTCATTTTCATCAGTACATTGCATTCACTTTCTTAGGACGCAAGACAGATAGGGAGTGAATCTCGGTTTTATTAGCTTGAAAAACCTGCAAGAAACTTTTTTTAAACAAGAAACTCAAGCGGCACCGCTAAAGGCGTATTCTCCAGAAATAAATAATTTATCCCATGATCGAAGTCGAAAACCTGACCAAGCAGTTCGGCACCAAGCGTGCCGTGAGTAATCTCTCTTTTACCGTGAAAAAAGGCGAAGTCCTCGGATTTCTTGGACCAAATGGTGCAGGAAAATCCACCACGATGAGGATGATCACCGGATTCATCCCACCCACCTCAGGGGACGCGAAAGTTTGTGGAATCTCAATCACCGACAACCCCCACGCGGCGAAGACCAAGATTGGCTACCTACCAGAATCCGCTCCGCTCTATAATGACATGACCGTCGTCGGGTTTCTAAAATTTTGTGCCGCCATCCGTGGGCTCAAAGGAAATGCAAAAAACGATGCGGTCGAGCGCGCCATCGAAACGTGCTTCCTCAACTCCGTCGCCACCCAGTCCATCGACACGCTATCCAAAGGCTATCGTCACCGCACTTGCCTCGCGCAAGCACTGCTCCACGACCCCGAAGTCCTCATCTTAGACGAGCCCACCGACGGCCTCGACCCCAACCAGAAATTTGAGGTACGGCAACTCATCAAACGCCTCGGTCAAACCAAGGCTATTCTGTTTTCCACCCACATCCTCGAGGAAGTGGATGCCGCCTGCACCCGCGCTGTCATCGTAGATCGGGGGAAAATTGTTGCCGATGGCACACCCTCAGAACTCCTGGCCCAATCCGAAACTGGCTCACTCACGGACTTGTTCCGCAAGGTCACTTCAAGCGACACCGGAGCCGCAGCCTAAATTTCCCAAAACCCCATTTCTAGCAATTACCTAACATTCGTCATGTCTTCCTGTACCATTTACAAACGAGAGCTTTCTAGCTACTTTTCACAACCTACCGCCTACGCGATCATCGTTATTTTCCTGATTTTCTCACTGGGGCTCACCTTCACATTTGGTGAGTTCATGCGCGTGGGTGACTCATCACTTCAATGGACGTTCTTCTTTTGGCATCCATGGGTGTACATGCTTCTCGCCCCCGCCGTGGGCATGAAGCTTTGGGCAGATGAGCAACGCACAGGAACTATCGAACTTCTCGGCACGTTCCCTGTCTCAACATGGGATGTCATTATCGGAAAATTCCTCGCAGCTGTGACCGTCTGGCTGATTGCACTTTTTCTAACATTCCCTATCGTACTCACCGTCAACTACCTAGGAAACCCAGACAACGGGGCGATCTTCGCCGGGTATCTCGGCAGTTTCCTCGTCTGCTGCGCGTTCCTCGCCGTCACCATGTTAGTGTCAGCCTGCACCCGCGACCAAGTGGTCTGCTTAATTGTTAGTGTCGCGATCTGTGTGCTAGTCGTGCTTTGTGGATACGACCCCGTCACCCGCGAACTCGGTAAGGTCGTCTCACCTGCTGTCCTCGAAGGCGTCGTTTCCCTCGGTGTCTGGGATCATTTTCGCTCACTCAATAGCGGACTTTTTCGCCTCAAAGACTTCGTCTGGTTCGGATCAATCATCTTTGTCTGCCTACTCGGAACCAGTGCCATCCTTTCAGCCAAACGCGCCTAACTCATCCATTCAAATTTAATTTCTAACGATCATGTCCGTCAAAACTACCCATCCGGTCACCCGCGCCGCCTTTGGCGTCGGTGCGCTCATCGCCATCGCGATCCTAGCCAATTGGATCGTGTCGCTCACCCCACTCGGCAACCGAGGCGCTGACTTCACTGAAAACAAAGTTCACACGCTTTCACCAGGCACCCGTGCAATCCTCGGTGAACTCGATACCCCAGTGGTCATTCGCTACTACGCGTCGCGCAACACAGACTACATGCCGGAGGAACTCAAACTCCACATGCGCCGCGTCGACGACTTGCTAAAGGAGTATTCCTCGCTGTCAAAAGGCAAACTACGCATTGAAAATCTCGATCCCGAACCGGACACCGATGCCGAAGACTCCGCCAACCTCGACGGTATCAATGGGCAACGCATGGACGACCAGAACCTCTTCTTCGGCCTCGCGATTTCCTGTCTCGATAAAACCAGCGTGATTCCATTCATCGACCCACGCGACGAGACGATGTTAGAATATCACATTTCCAAGGCGATCGCCGAAGTCAGCACGCCCAACAAACCAAAAATCGGCTTGATGACAGCGCTCGATCTCAAAGGCGCACCAGCCATGATGCCCGGACAAGCGCCGACTCCAGGCTGGGTGATCTATCAACAACTGAAGCAGTCTTTTGACGTGGTAGACGTGGCGATGACCGCAACCACCATCGATCCCAAGGAAATCAAAACTCTGCTCCTTTTTCATCCCGCTGGGATTACTCCTGAGACCGAATTTGCCATCGACCAATACGTGCTAAATGGTGGCACAGTGGTCGCATGTCTCGACGCTTTCTCAGTCGCGGCACAAATGACCGCTCCTCAGCAAAACCCGATGATGGGGCAGCAACCGCCGCCACCAACTACGTCGACCCTCCCCACCCTGCTCTCCAATTGGGGCATCACCTTCGAGTCGACGATGGTTCTAGCAGATCCCACGCTCGCCACCAAGCTGGGTGGAAACCGTGTCGGCATCGCTGTTCTAACACTCGGTAAGGATTCG
>VFJU01000300.1 GCA_009885905.1 Verrucomicrobiota bacterium | reverse complement strand
TTTCAAGAAGCTCGGGCAAACGAGCACTTGGAAAATTCATTTTAAGCCCGACTTTGCCTCGGGCACAGAGAGCGGCTTGGAGAAGCAGGGCGATGCGATCCATTTTCTCTTTCTTCCATGGATCGGACGCGGCGGCAGGACTGGCGTAAAAATGCGGGAATGAGGTGAGTAAAGTGTCAACGATACGCAGGCGGTTCGCCTGGATCGAATCACCCGTTTCGGTGACGTCCACGATTGCGTCGACCAGATCCGGCACTTTGACCTCAGTGGCACCCCAGGAAAATTCAACCTCCGCCTTGATTCCGCGCTCTTTTAGATACCGCTCGGTGATTCCAACCCCCTCTGTGGCGATACGTTTGCCTTCTAAGTCCTCCGGCTTACGGATCGGCGAGTCTTCAGGCACCACCAAAACCCAGCGGGTCGGGCGGGCGGTGGCGCGAGAATACGGCAGTTCGCCTAAATCCACCAAATCCACGCCATTTTCATATGCCCAGTCGTATCCTGTAATTCCGCAATCGATGAATCCTTGGCCCAAATAACGACCGATTTCCTGAGCACGTATCAAATAGAGATCCAGCTCCGGGTCGTTCGAACTCGGGCGCAACCCCCGCGAAGAAACATAAATCTCATAGCCGGCCTTGGCCAACAGCTCGATGGTTGGCTGTTGGAGACTACCTTTTGGGATCGCGACTTTGAGCGTTCGGGATGAATCCGACATGGGATGAGCGGTCTAAGTCCAGCCACTCACGGAATCAAGCCATGTTTTCAAATTTTTCTTCAAAGCGAACGCTTGCCCAGCAATAATCCGACTATGCCACGCCTCGCCCTACTCCAATCCGGCACCTTCGCCACCAAAGCCCAATCCTTCGATCACCACGAAAACCTGATCCGTCAAGCTGCGGCGGCCGGAGCAAACATCGTCGTTACCCAAGAACTCTTCCTCACCCCATACTTCTGCACCGTTCAGAACCCTGCCTTTTTTGACCTCGCCGATCCCCTACCCGGCCCAGTCACCGATCGCCTCGGAAAACTCGCCGGCGAGCTCGGCATCGTCCTCATTTCCTCACTATTTGAGCATCGCGGCCCCGGACTCTATCATAACGCCGCAGCGATTCACGATGCAGATGGCTCGCTGATGGGCTTTTATCGAAAATCTCACATTCCGCAAGACCCTGGCTTCGAGGAGAAATTCTATTTCACCCCCGGCGACAGCGGTTGGCCAGTCTGGGACACGAAGTTTGGTAAAATCGGCGTGCTCATTTGTTGGGATCAATGGTACCCAGAAGCTGCGCGCCTGATGGCCCTCGGTGGCGCTCAAATTCTCATTTATCCCACCGCCATCGGATGGCTTGAGGAGGAAAAATCCACTCTCGGCGACGCCCAACACTGCGCTTGGGAAACCGTCCAACGCGGCCATGCCGTGGCTAACGGGTGCTACCTCGCCGCCGTAAACCGCACCGGCCACGAGGGTGAAACCGAGTTCTGGGGGCGCTCGTTCATCGCCAATCCCTATGGCGAAATCATCGCCAAGGCCTCAACCGAAAATCAAGAAATTCTACTGCACGACATCGACCTGTTAGCCGTCGAAGATTTTCGCCGCATCTGGCCATTTTTTCGTGATCGACGCGTCGACTCTTATGGAGACTTAACGAAAAAGTGGCGGTCTTAAATCCATTTCCAGATCATCCCGAGTAACGCACAAACAACCAAGGTCGGGATAACGCCAAGCTTGTTACGTTCCATCATCAACCAAGCACCACAAGCGACCACTGCGACGAATCCATCCACGCGGCCGTTGGCATTCACCAAGGCGTGCCATGCGAACCAGACCGCAAGATTGAGAATCACTCCAACCACTGCCGCAGTCACTGCAGTTAGAGTTGATGCCAATGCTGGCCGCTCACCCATACCTTCAACAAATGGTGCACCCAGAAAAACAAAAAGAAAACTCGGGAGAAATGTCACCCAAGTCGTAATCAACGCACCCAAGATCGCCGCATACAAAGGCGGTAAATCTCCAGGATTCTGCCAAGCTGCGACAAATCCAACGAACTGTAAAACCATGATCAAAGGACCGGGCGTTGTTTCTGCTAGACCGAGACCCGCCATCATTTGGCGCTGGGACAACCAGCCTAACTTTTCCACCGTCATCTGCGCCACATAAGGCAAAACTGCGTAGGCTCCGCCGATAGTGACAAGTGCTGCCTTACTGAAAAATATTCCTTCCTGAAACTGAATGCTCTTCCATCCTAACACTAAACCAGACGCAAACACCGGCAACCACCATAAGACCAAACAAACCACAGAAATAAATAATGTCCGCCGCGCAGTTCCTCGGATGAGGGACGGCAACACCGAACTTGTTAGATCATGTTTGCTTGAACCACCATGTTTTTTACCAGCGGGAAATTGCTGTGGATAAATTCTCCCACCCAAATAGCCGATGAGTGCCGCCGATAGCAGAATCAATACAAACGAAATTTTGAGAACAAAGATCGCCAAAAACGACAAGCCCGCAAGCGCCCACAGGCTGGAAGATTTTAATGCCTTCGAGCCGATCCGGCGCACGGCTGAGATTACGATGGCGATCACTGCCGGTAGCATTCCATAGAAAATTCCATTGACCCAAGATATCTCGCCGCCCGCCATATAGAGCCAACTCAATGCTAACAGAATAAATACCGAGGGCAGCACAAACAATACCCCCGCCGCGATTCCTCCACGCGCACCATGCATGCGCCAGCCGAGATAAGTCGCAAGCTGTTGAGCCTCCGGACCTGGAAGAAGCATGCAAAAATTTAATGCGTGGAGAAAATGATCTTCCGACAGCCACCGCCGCCGCTCGACGATCTCAGTATGCATGATCGCAATCTGACCGGCTGGTCCGCCGAAACTGATCCATCCAAGTTTACACCAAAATTTTAGAGCTTCGCCGAAGCTTGGAAGTGTTGGTAGTTCGCCATTTGCTTTGCTGGTCACCGTTTGATGATCGAAAAACTCGGTTTAAAAGAAAGCCAATTGAAACTGCACCACGTTGACAGACGATCAAAAAACACGAACCCTATAGTGATGAATTGGATTCACTGGTCAATTTTATCAGCGTTCTTTGCTGGCCTAACGGCGATTTTAGCCAAGATTGGAGTTACTGGCGTGGATTCAAACCTAGCGACCGCAGTTCGAACCTTGATCATCCTACTTTTTGCGTGGGCCATTGCGTTCACAACCTCAAAACCAGTCGCGATCTTCGAATTCAGCGCACGAACATGGATATTTCTCATCTTATCGGGGATAGCCACGGGCCTGTCATGGCTTTGTTATTTTCGCGCCTTGCAACTGGGCGATGCGTCGAGAGTCGCACCTGTCGACAAGCTAAGCGTGGTTTTCGTCATTCTGCTCGCAGCTCTGTTTCTGAAGGAAAAAATGACTATCCAACATTTGATCGGAGGGGTTTTGATCGTTTTCGGTGCGGTGGTGCTCGCCTGGAAAAATGGTAAAGCTTGATTCAATAAATTCTTACAATAAGAGTGATCTTGCTGACATTTGATAACCACGTGACAGTTGATCCGTCTAACATTCTGCCTATCGATGTTTCAACTTATCCACTCAGTCACCGCACGTCTCGCACTCTTAGGATTCAGCCTGTTTTTTAGCCTTTCGCTCATTTCTCGAATCATCTTATTGCTCACTGCCTACCATGAGCTTACTTGGAATTCATCATTGTTAGGCGTCTTTGCCTGCGGCATTGGCTTCGACATCGCCGTTGGATTATTTATCTGGACCCAAGAAGTCTTAGAAAATCTTTTCGAGTCTTATCCGATGGTGCCGATTCTATCCGGCATCGTCTTATTAGGAACTCTTATAACTTGGGTGCTGAAGCGAAAAGGTGTCTTTAATTGGGCTGCAGCAGGAACCAACTCATGGGCAGATCACTGCGCAGGCAAACCTGATCTCGATGTCACAAAGTTTCATATGCCAGCGATGATTTACAATTCGAAACTTCTAACAAAAGAGAAAGTCGGCGCACTCATCCCAGTCAAAACAGGAGACGCATCAAGCCTTGCGTTTGACACATCAGCACTTTATCGGACCGCTTCGTGGCTGTTCAGTACAGGTCGTCTCAGACAATCTTTCCATCAAGCCGAGCCAACCACGATAACAACTTTTCCGAAACGACACGTGGCAAAACCCACAATGCCACAACCATTGAATCCATGAAACAACCACGGCTTAAGACTCAAGGATTCATTAATTTCCACCGAAAATCCATTTTTCGCCTGCTGGTGGTGGGGCTCATTTGTTACTTATATTTCGTCCCAAATCCGTGGAAACTATCACCCACCACGGTTCGCATTGCGGAATTTGCAGGGGCTTTACTAATTTTCGCCGGAATCCTTGGACGAGTTCTAGCAACAATTTCTATCGGTGGACATAAAGACCGCAAGATCATGCAAACCGAACTCTACTCGATCTGCCGGAACCCGCTTTACTTCGCTTCGTTCCTCATGGCCATCGGCGTTGGACTGTTATCCGGACGCCTCGACTTCACCGTTCTCATCATGGTCGCTTATCTTGCGATTTTCTATCCGATGATGCTTAACGAGGCGAAATACCTAAGAGATCACTTCGACGACTTCACTGAATACGAAGCACGGGTGCCACTTTTTTTCCCAAAACTTCAACTTTGGAATGAACGCCAACGAATTGACATCAACTTCGGACTCGTAAAACGCACGCTCATGGATGGCTCACTCGCGCTGCTGGTCATTCCGTTGATGATACTGATCAAGAAACTCTTATAAGCCTCGGTAAAAATAACAACCGTCTCCAGCTTGGAAAACTTGCGGGCACTCGTCAACTACACCACCTTCTGTCCATGCTCCGTGCGTTTTCACTCTTGTTTTGCTACTTGTTAGGCGCAACCACACACGCGCAGTCTTACAACCCGTCGTCGGAGCAACCACCCGCGCTAGCGCGGGAATTCCGCGGTGCATGGATCGCCTGCATCTACAACATCGACTGGCCGAGCAAGCCTGGCCTCAGCGCCAGCGCACAACAGGCTGAAATGCGTGGCATCCTAGACAAACTCGCCTCGTTGAAATTGAATGCGGTGATCTTTCAAGTCAGGCCTCAGTGCGATGCCGTTTACGCATCATCCATGGAGCCATGGAGCTCCTGTCTCACCGGCACCATGGGCCGTTCACCCGGCTACGATCCCCTAGCCTACTGCGTCAAAGAAGCCCACGCACGCGGCATCGAAGTCCACGCTTGGTTCAATCCATTTCGTGCTCTTTCTAACAATGCTCAGCAAATCGCAGCAAACCACGTTTGTCGTATCGCACCCAACACAACCAAAAAATTTGGCACCATGACATGGTGCGATCCAGCATCCTCGGACACACGCACGCGCGCACTCAACGTCATTTTAGACGTGGTAAAGCGCTACGATATTGACGGTGTCCATCTCGACGATTATTTTTATCCATACCCATCTAACAATATACGCTTTACTGATGGCAAAAGCCCCGCCGAGCGTCGTAGTTACGTCGATGGTTTCGTTAGCAATCTCTACTCCGCTGTCAAACGCCAGAAGCCATGGGTCCGTGTCGGGATCAGCCCCTTCGGCATATGGAGACCAGGCGTACCCACTGGCATCGAGGCCGGCATCGACAGTTACGAGGAACTCGCCGGCGACTCACGCAAATGGCTCAAAAACGGCTGGGTCGACTATCTCGCACCTCAACTCTACTGGCCGAACTCGCCAGCAAAACAAAGCTTCTCTACCCTTCTCAACTGGTGGCGCCAACAAGGCTCACGACCTGTCTGGCCAGGCATCGCGACCTCACGCATCGGCGGCCCAGAAGACCACCGGCCAGCATCCGAAATTATCAACCAAATCGACATCAGCCGAAAAATTGGTAAAAACTGGAACGGCCAAATTCATTGGAGCGCAAAAAGCCTTGTTAGAAACCAAGGTGGCATCTCTACCAAGCTCTCTGGAACTTATACTCAACCTGCGGCTGTACCACCGATGCCATGGATCAACGGAACCTGTCCCTCCGCACCGGGTATTAGCGCTTCGTTGAATGGCGACATCACATCCATTCATTGTAACCCAGATGGAAACACCGCTAAAATCGCCATCCAAGCGAAAACAGGAAACACGTGGCGAACCTTAAAAATCGTCTCTTCAGATTCACGGGACATCTCAATCCCAAAAACGACTACCCTCGCCGTC
>VFJU01000274.1 GCA_009885905.1 Verrucomicrobiota bacterium | reverse complement strand
GGTTCCCCCGGAGGTGGAACCCTACCTGATAAGGCGCTCTCGCCGAGCTGCATCCGGTAGGGCTGGGCCGCCGCGCCCCGCCCACTTGTCGCCAGCGGCGTGAATGGTCTCAGCACGCGAAAGCGCCTTATTAGGTAGGGTTCCACCTCCGGGGGAACCGGTGAATGTGAGGCGAACGAGAGAGACCAAAAGCGAAGACCCGGCTTTTCTTGGGCTACACGTTCTCGTCTCTTTCGCCTGCGCTCTCGGCGAGAGCGCCCTACCTTTCATGGGCTCGCCGACCGCGGCGGGTCAGCCCTACCGCCCTACCTCTTCCCTTCAAAAATCAAAATTCAACAAACATCAATCGACAATTCTTCCTCTCTCACGCCGATGGCGAAAAGTGGGCTGATCGAGCCGGGTCAGCCCTACCCCTTGCCCCATCAAAATCTACGAAGAACCCAAAATAATCACGCCCGCTCCAACGCCAAGTAAGCCTCGATCTCGCGCGATGGGTCATGGGCACGCATCAATGCCTCCCCGATCAATACCGCATTGGCCCCCGCATCTAACACCCGACGCGCATCCTCCAACGACTTGATGCCGCTCTCGGAGACTAACAGAACATCGTCAGGCACCTCCTCAGCGAGCCGCTCGGTGGTCGCAAGATCCACGGTGAAGGTCTTTAAATTCCGATTATTCACGCCGATGAGATCCGCACCGAGCTCGAGCGCACGCTCCATTTCGCGCAAGTCATGCACCTCCACCAACACGTCTAACGAAAGCCCCTTAGCCTCGTCATACAGCCGCCGCAGCGTTTCATCGTCCAACGCCGCGACGATGAGCAGAATCGCATCGGCACCCGTGACGACCGCTTCGTGAATCTGCACCTCGTGGATAGTGAAATCCTTGCGCAACAGCGGCGCAGCGGAAAACTTGGAGATTTGCGTGAGATAACTCAACGACCCTTGAAAATATTTCTCGTCTGTTAGAATAGACAGACAAGACGCATCACCCTCCAAGTAGCGCTTGGCTTGACGTACGGGGTCGAAGTTTGGATCGATGAGCCCGACCGATGGTGAAGCCTTTTTCACCTCGGCGATCACCCCAAGCCGACCGGGTCCACGATCCAGTGCAGCACGGAAGCCTCCGAAGTCGTTACGCTGGAGCGCAGCCGCCCGCAGAAGGGCCGCTCGAGGCATCAAGGCTGCGACTTCGAGGTGCTTGGTGGCGATGATTTCGGCGAGCTTATCGGACATGCGTGACGGGAAATAAACTCGGCAGCGGAAATTTAACATGGAAAATTTAAAAAAATTGGCTTGTCCCACACCGACACGCATGTAGAAAGCCGTCGACGCGTTTTGCAACGCGGGCGTAGCTCAGTGGTAGAGCGCCACCTTGCCAAGGTGGATGTCGTGAGTTCGAATCTCATCGCCCGCTCCAATTTCCTCTAAAACGCATTTTTCACCGCAACTCAGCATGTTCGTCTGGTCGAAACTCTCCGCCTCGAAGTGGATGGACGCTTGGGAGGAACGGTTCGCGGGTAACCCAAATCTGGTGATCGAGTTGATCAAAGGGGGAAATTCCATCCGCATCCGACTCTTTTGTGGCACCCAAGCCGAGGCCGACGCCGTCGTCGCGCAATTTGGCGGCAGCGTCCGCATCATGGCCAACGCCGAGTGGAATAAGCCGGTCGAGCCCCCCCGCCCCGTCAAGGTTCGCGACGTTTTCGTGCTCACCGCGGAAAAACGCCCCAAGGAACTCGCCGCCCTGAAACAAGCGAATCCCAAACGCGAAATCATCGTGATCCCACCGGAAATGGCTTTCGGCACCGGCGACCACGCCACCACGTCGACCTGCCTGCGCCTGCTGGTGGACGTCGCTCGCTCGCGCAAAGGCACCGCTTGGACCGTCGCAGACCTCGGGACAGGCACCGGCGTGCTTGCCATCGCCGCCAAGAAACTCGGCGCGGGCGAGACATTCGCATGCGACTTCGACCCCTTCGCCGTGGCCGTCGGACTCCGCAACATCGCCCGCAACGGCACGCCAGAAATCCAAATGAAGGAGCAAGACGTGCTGACATGGAAACCACGGAAAAAAGGCTACGACGTGGTCTTGGCTAACCTTTTCTCGACCATCCTCATCGAAGCGTGGCCAGTGATCGGGAAATCTCTCGCTCCGGGCGGTGACTTGATCGTCTCTGGCATCCTCGCGACTCAGGCGTGGGAAGTTTTTAAAGCCGCTGCATCTAACGGCATCGGCTTCACCAAGGTGGTGAAAAAAGGCAAATGGGTGACCGCTCACGGTGGGCACTTGGCGGACCTCATCGCCGCCGGCGCCTGATAGAATTTCACTTCTGGCAGCGCGGACACCAATACGTCGCACGTTGACCGAGGACCGCATTTTCAATCGGTGACTTGCACACCTGACAAGGCTCCGCTTTACGCCCATAAACGTACAAGCGCTGCTTGAAATAACCGGGCTGGCCATCGGAGTTGATGAAGTCTCGCAAGGTGGTGCCACCTTCTTCGATCGATGCCGTAAGCACGCTTCTGATAGATTTTACCAGCTTTTCCAAACGATGCCTTGAAACTTGACTCGCCGGAGTGTGCGGCAGAATTCCAGCTTGGAATAAAGCCTCTGAGGCATAAATGTTTCCTACTCCCACCACCACTTTTGCATCCATGATCACCACCTTGATCGCCGACGAACGC
>VFJU01000321.1 GCA_009885905.1 Verrucomicrobiota bacterium | reverse complement strand
TCAACGGTGGCAAGGTCCAACCCACTGGGGTGGAAACTGTGGATCAGCTCTACTTTGGATCGGTACAGAAAGCCGCAGGAACATGGGGTGCCTCGGGATCAGGTGCGACTTACATCGACAACGCGCGTTTCTCCGGAACGGCTGGGACCATTCTGGTGCTCACCGGCTCTCCAGTGGTTGGTAACACCTTCGCGGATTGGGCCACCACTCAAGGTCTCACAGGCGCGGCAGCTGCACCTGATGCAGACCCCGACAATGACGGAATTTACAACGCCCTTGAGTGCATCCTCGGTGGTCAACCGAATCCTGCTCTACCAAACTCAAATTCTTGTCAATTGGCACCCACCGTCACGACGAATCCAGCAGGTGATTTGATTTTCTCGTTTCGCCGCGCCGATGTCTCAGAAGACATCACCACACTCGCATTTCAATGGTCCACCAACCTCAGTTACAATGCTACCGACAAAGTGACCGTGGGAGCGACGAGTGCGACCACCGCTGGAGTCATCGTCAACGTGGTCGAGGATAGCCCGGACGCTGCAACCGACACGATTACAATCACGGTCCCGGCAGCCAAAGCCTCGGGCGGCAAACTCTTCGGACGCCTTCAGGCCACGGTGCCGTAATCCTGGAATCAAGGCTATCGAGAATTCAAAATCTCGGACCAGAACATCTAAAGCTCCTCAATCAAAGATTGGGGAGCTTTTTTTTGTCCTAGTGCCTAAAAGTTAGAAAGTGGCTCCCATGGTGGCAAGCATCTAACTTATGACTATTTTCATCATGCCGCAAAGTTGCGATGATAGGATGATTGATCAAATCTCGATCAGAGCCTGAAATCCTACTTCATCCAAGATGGAGACTCCGAGTTTTTCCGCCTTATCCCGTTTGGATCCGCCTCCTTCGCCAGCGATCATGAAACTGGTTTTTGCAGAGACAGAGCCGCTGACTTTACCGCCTTTGCTCTCGATGAGTTCCTTCATCGTGTCACGGTCTATGCTGAGAGTGCCGGTGAGAACAAAAGTT
>VFJU01000311.1 GCA_009885905.1 Verrucomicrobiota bacterium | reverse complement strand
CCGTTCTAACTGCCGAGTCCGCTACCACTCGCCGACCTAACATCGTCATGATCCTCATCGACGACATGGGCTGGGGAGACTTTTCTTGCTTCGGCAACAAGGATGCCAAGACCCCTAACATCGACCGCCTCGCCGCCGAGGGCCTGCGCTTCGAGCAGTTCTACGTCGCCTCGCCGATCTGCTCGCCATCGCGTGTCGGCCTCTCGACGGGCCAGTATCCCCAGCGCTGGCGCATCACATCCTACCTCAACAACCGCGCCGATAACACCGCACGCGGCATGGCCCAATGGCTCGACCCGCAGGCTCCAATGATCGCCCGCCTTTTGCACGACGCGGGCTACGCCACCGGTCATTTCGGCAAGTGGCACATGGGCGGTCAGCGCGACGTCGACGATGCTCCGCCGATCGCGGCTTACGGATTCGACACCTCGTTGACGAATTTCGAAGGCATGGGTCCCAAGCTTCTCCCGCTCACGCTCAAACCCGGCGATGACAAATCCAAGCGGATTTGGGCCGATGCCGAACGACTCGGCCAACCAATCACATGGATCCAGCGCTCCCAAATCACCACCGGTTTCACCAATGCCGCGCTGGCATTCATCGACTCGTCTGCGCGCGACGGAAAGCCGTTTTACATAAACCTCTGGCCGGACGATGTGCACAGCCCGTTCTGGCCTCCGGTCGAGCAATGGCGCGACGGCAAACGCGGTCTCTATCACGCGGTGCTTGAGTCGATGGATCGACAGTTAGGAAAATTGTTCGACCGCATCCATTCTGATCCAGCTCTCCGAGACAACACGCTGATTCTCATCTGCTCCGACAATGGTCCCGAAGTCGGCGTGGGGTCGGCCGGCAAGTTTCGCGGTAGCAAGGGCATGCTCTACGAGGGTGGCATCCGCTCGCCGCTCGTCGTCTGGGGCCCCAACTTCACCGATCCCAAAAAAACCGGCACCGCCAACCGTACTTCGCACTTCGCCACGATCGACGTCGCCCCCACGCTACTGGCGTTCACGGGAGTTTCCGCTGCGCCAAACACGACCTTCGACGGCGTTAACATGCGCGACACGCTGCTCGGCCACTCCGAAGCCTCCCGCAACCGACCACTCTTTTTCCGGCGTCCACCCGACCGGGCCTCGTTCTCCGGCGACGACAATCTCCCGGACCTCGCGGTGCGCGACGGCCGTTGGAAACTCCTCTGCACTTACGAAGGTTCTTCTCCCCAACTCTACGATCTGGACGCCGACCCCGCTGAGAAAAATAATCTCGCCGCCACCCAACCCGCCGAGGTCGCCCAGCTCACCGCGGCGGTTGTCGCGTGGCATCGCGCGCTTCCGCCTGACAACGGCGCAACCTACCGACCACCGCTGACGAAAAAGTAATCTCAAGACGCGAATTTCAGCCTTGTCTACCAGCGTCGCCCACCAAACCACTTGCCGGCATCGCATAAGTTTGTCGAAATTTGACCACATGAGGTGGCATAGTTCTTGAAGAGGCGGGCTTGGCGTTTGGGCTTGGGTTTTGCGCTCGATCTCGGGTTCGTCGCGGATGCTGGTCTCTCGATCAATGGTGATCCTCTTTGTGTGTCATCAGGTTGTGGGTCAGGTATAACTGACGGATTTGGCAAGTTTTAGCGTACGCCGTGCTGGCCCACGACTCGATTTCGCCAAGCAAATTCCCAGAGCAAGAACATTCTGATTATTTCTGTCTCTTGTAATTTTTTGTTGTCGGACGAAGCCTCATTCATCACCGGCGCGATGCTCGATGCAGCGGGCGGCGGCTACATAATCTGAGACCCGCAAACGGTATCATCTCGAGCGCAGCGGATCTTTCGCTACGACAGATCAAGGATCCCGCGCTGCGCTCGCGAGGACTCAGCCCCCCCCGCAGATGGGAGCACAAAAAGTGCGAGCCTTCCGAGGCGACCCGCATGCTCATCGCCATCGCGCTTAAACATCCCGAGGTGCTGCAAGAGGTCGTGGCTTGATCCCGATCATGTTGAAATGCGAGTCCTGACACGAATTAAGAGCAAATTATCTTGAGCAAGAATGTTTTGATTATTTCTGTCTCTTATGATTTTTTTCTTTCGTTTCATTTATGAAATCAAAATGTCTGCCGATATTCTTTTTGTTAGTATGCTACCTTTGTAGGTTAAATGTCTACGCAGTGGAGTGGTCGACTGCTGCTGAGAACGGAGATTCTCGAGCCCAATATGAGTTGGGAAAATGTTTCACCAAAGGTGAAGGCGTGCCGATTGACCTGAATAAAGCAATCGAGTGGTGGACTAAATCCGCCAAGCAAGAAGGTCAGTATGCCCTAGAATCCCAATACGAGTTAGCACAGGCATGCGCCAAAGGCGAAGGCGTGTCGATGGACCTGAAAAAAGCAGCGGAGTGGTGGAAAAAAGCCGCCGAGAAGGGTCATGCGCTATCTCAATACATGTTAGGGAAATGTTACGCCAATGGTGACGGTCTTCTGAAAGACATGGTAAAAGCTCGAGAATGGTGGGAAAAATCTACCGAGCAGGAATGCGGCTATGCCATGATCGAACTCGGGAAATGTTTAGCCAACGGCGAGGGTGTGGCTAAAGACAAAGCAAAGGCTATGGAGTGGTGGAAAAAAGCGCTCAAACAGAAAGCTGTCAATAAACAAGCTCAAGACCTGCTTGGAACTTGCTACTTGAATGAAGCAATTTTTTTCAAACAAAGGGGCGACAAGAAAACTGCAACAGCTCGGTTTTTTATTTCTGCTAACTATGGAAACGCGGAAGCGCAATACGAGATTGGACAATGTTACAACATAGGCGATGGCACGGAGAAAAGGAGAGATAAGGCAGCGACGTGGTGGTTTGAAGCTGCTAGGCAAAAAAACGCGAAAGCATACAGTGCTCTCGGATCCTATTACAATGAAAATCCAGGCGTGGGGAGTTATCAAAAAAAGGCATATATTTATGCATTATTAGCTCAACGTGG
>VFJU01000016.1 GCA_009885905.1 Verrucomicrobiota bacterium | reverse complement strand
GTGTTCGCCAAGCACTCCGAAGCCGTGCGCTTCATCAAGTAAAAGCAGTGCTTGGTGAGACTCAGTTAGTTCTATAATCTCACGCAATGGGCATGTATCACCATCCATGCTAAAGACCGACTCGGTCACAACAAGTATTCGTGAGTGCGCAGATTTGGCCCGAGTAGAAATAAGCAGTTTTTCTAACCGCGCCACGTCATTATGAGGAAAGACTCTTATAGTTGATCCGGAAAGTCGCGCTGCATCGACCAAACATGCATGCGAAAGTTTGTCTAAAAAGATGAAATCCGATTTTCCTACGACGGCGGGAATCACGCCCATCGCGGTGGCAAATCCTGAAGAAAAAGTAAGTGCTGCTTCAGTTTGTTTTGCTTCCGCCAAGGCATCTTCTAGCAGACGGTGTGGTGAAAAAGTTCCACAAATCAAACGCGAGGCCGCTGCACCGGCTCCGAAAATTTTCACACCTTCCATCAAGGCGGACACCACTTCTGGATGTTGTGCAAGACCGAGATAATCGTTCGATGCAAAGTTCCAAAGTTCGCGCCCTTCTCGCATAACTCTAACACCTGTTGACGAATCGAGCGGGCGCTGGATGCGCAACTGACCCTCGACGGCGAGCTGGCGCAGAAACTCGACTGGGCAAGACATGGGTTTGGATCTAGAGAATTTAGGATTCTGCTGGTGGGCGTTCGAGAGCCCAGGCAAGCAATTTCGTGGCATCTTTCCACACATTTGGCGTATTGGATTTCAGCACGACCACGATGACCGAGCGGCCATTGAGGGATCCACTGCAAACCAAGCAACGACCAGCAGCATTTGTAGTCCCTGTCTTCAATCCATCGCAATAAGGGATTGATTTTAACAAACGATTGGTATTTTCAATATGGCGGATGCGACCATCATTGAAGCGAAAATTAAATGCCTTGGTTGCAGTGAATGAGCGAATGAGTGGGCTGCGGTAGGCTGCACGCGCAGCGATGGCCATGTCACGAGCGGTGGAATACTGGCCGGAAGACGGTAGACCGTTAGGATTGATAAAGTTTGAATTTCTCATTCCTAAGGAAGCGGCCTTTTGGTTCATAAGAAGAGCGAATGACTCCTGACTTCCTGCCACATCACGCGCGAGAGCTCGTGCCACGTCGTTTGCACTCTTCACCATGAGAACCTTGGTCAACTCACGGCGCGGATAAACTTCACCAGGCTTGAGGTCGAGATTGGTCGGCTCACACGCGCCGTCGATGGCTTGAATGGTAACTGGCTTATCGATGTTTCCTGCGTCAATCACGCAAAGCGCTGTGACGATTTTCTGCGTGCTAGCAACGGCACGAGGTATATCGGCGTTTTTCGCATAAAGCACGCGACCGCTCACGACATCTATGACGATGGCACTCTCTGCAGCGGTGCTTGGCGGCGCGTTAGGAGGAGCAGGGGTCACGCCTTTGGTCTTCACCGCAGCGGTGGGCTGGATCACCTTGCTAGGGCGCGGTGTGGGATTGCCACCGCAAGATGTAATCAGTAACCCAGTGAAGAGGAATGCGGAGAGGTGGACACAAATCAAGCGCGACATGGCAGCGATCATCGACATCTCCACCCAAGCATCAAGCCGGGAATGGCATGGGGAGCGGAATATAAACCTCACGGAGATTTTGGGGGTAGAAGGCCCCCGTCGTTTTCGCTGGCAAATTCGTTCAGCTCCGGGGCAATAAAATCCACTGGGCCTTGGTTGAAATTAGCGGGCACATCTTCGGTGTTCATCGACACAAGCGCATCGTGATGCTTTTGATTTCCATTCACGTTTTCTAGGACTTCGACGACTTTCACGCTCGATGGAAGAGTATCCCATGCAACGTTGTATCTGCTTCCGATAAATGTTAGTGGGTCAGGCCCATCCTTAGTGAAATCTCCACAAGAAACCACCCCGAGTACGGTGGCGATTGCTGGGCAAAAAATGAGGCGAAGCTGGGTTTTCATCGAATCAAAGATTGATACCTTAACACACAAATCCAACGCTTTCAAATGACGATCCAATTTGAGTTCGTAAGCATTTCCGTATCGCTTCTCGCTGATTCTACTTGGCATGTGAACGTTGACGGCTTGAATGAGCTCATCTTGGACATCTTCACATCCTATCCATCTTTCGATCATTCGCTGTGGCTCATTCCGGTCTTCCTCTTAGGCGCTTGCATCGGGTCATTTTTAAATGTGGCGATTTACCGGTTGCCGCTAGGGATGTCGGTCAATGCTCCAAAGCGTTCTTTTTGCCCGCTTTGTAAATCGGCAATTCCGCTTTGGCTTAATTTACCACTGATCAGCTGGCTATGGCTGATGGGGAAATGCAAAAAATGCCAAGCACCCATTGCGTTCCAATACTTCGGGGTTGAACTTCTAACTGCTTTATTATTCATCATTGTTTGGATGCTTTTTACACCATCTTCCGTGGCGGTGGTTGTTTTTCTATGGGCGTTAATTTCTTTGCTGTTGGTGATAACTTTTATCGATGTCGAGCACCTGATCATACCCACATCTTTGACTTGGGCAGGTGCGTTAATCGGACTGGGTGCATGCGCCGTATGGCCACAATTACCGGTTCTGGGAGGCGAGGCCGGAAATTGGCTTGATGGTTTGATTCAGGGAGGCGTCGGGTGGTTCGTGGGTTTTTTTGGATTGTGGGGCGTCGTCGAGCTTGGAAAGTTAGCCTTCGGTAATAAGGCCATGAAGTTTGAGAAACCCGTGGCTTGGTCACTAAAGGAACCAGCAACCGATCAAGATCCGATGCATTTCGTGATCGATGGAGAAGAAATCGCATGGTGGGATATTTTTTCACGTAAAAGCGACAGATTGTTAGTTGAGACTACGGACATCTGGGTGAGCGGTAAGACCGTGGGTGGTGGTGCTTTGATCATCCGTGAGAGCGATATTCAATTGCCCGACGGTACACTGCATCAACTTTCAGCAATCACTTCGCTTGATGGCATGGCAGTCAGCGCAGTGATTCCACGCGAAGCGATGGGCATGGGAGATGTTCACTTGTTAGGAATGATTGGCGCTTTCTTTGGTTGGTCTGGGGTACTTTTCTCACTTTTTGCTTCTTCGATATTTGCAATCCTTGCCGCTCTAATCGGGAGGGTTGGATTTGGTAAACAACTACCATTTGGGCCATTTCTTGCCATGGGGGCGGCGTCTTGGTTGTTCGGTGCGTGGAAACTTTGGGCGTGGTACTTGGAAATGATTAGTCCGCTCGATATCCCATAAATTTCGGCGAATGAGTGTCAAGAAATCCAACACGTGGAATACCAGTATCGTTTTGGCACGAGCGATACTATACGATCGGGCGGCTCGCCGTAGGGTGCTTGGGCGTATCGTGTTGGTGCCACTGGTAATACTAGGAATAGGAGTTTGGGTGCTTCATGACTGGATCTGGCAGAGTCCATGGCGTGCGCTTTTATGGTGGGGCGGTTGTACGTTGATCACCTTGATCGTGATTCTATTTGCAATTTATGACGCCTTGGCAACGCTCCGCGAGGTGCGCGGTAATGTTGGACCAAATGAGGATCAGACTTGAGCGCGGTTACATGGCTTGTTTTTTGACTATGTCTTGGCAACCCGCGCGCACGCTGTCTTGATTGCGCGGATGTCACAGATTTGTAAGCCCGTGGAATCGACTCGTAATGTGATCTATCAGTTATTAGTTCGCACTTTTGGCAACACCAACGAGACGCAAAAAAACAATGGAACGCTTGCAGAAAATGGCTGTGGAAAATTCAACGATATCAATGACATTGCTCTGTCATCATTGAAAAAAATGGGATTTAACTGCCTGTGGCTCACGGGGGTGCTCGAGCAAGCGAGCGGCACCGACTATCCGTCACGACCGGCTGATGATCCAGATATTTTGAAGGGGATCGCAGGGAGTCTTTATGCGATCAGGGACTACTTTGATGTATGCCCTGATTACGCGGTGGAACCCGAAAAACGTCTGGTCGAGTTCGTGCAACTCATCGATCGCTGCCATTCAAATGGTTTAAAAGTAATTATCGATTTTGTTCCTAACCATGTCGCGCGATCTTATGATTCTGATGTAATGCCGCGACTCTCCTTTGGCAAAGATGACAGACAGGATGTTTTTTTTGACCGAGATAATCATTTTTATTATCTCAGTCCGGATGTTGATGGAAATGGTCCTCCCTTATTGTTGCCAACATTGGGTTTGCTCGGATGCGACGGGTTATTCAATCCAGAGACGACATTTGGGAGGGTGACGGGGAACAACTTGATTTCATGGACTCCATCAGTCCATGACTGGTATGAAACGGTGAAACTTAACTACGGTCACGATTTCACCATGGGGTCGAACACAGCGGGACTGCCCGGTAGCGATGCACCCCTCGACGACGTACCTAAGACATGGCGAACGATGGACGAGATTCTCGCTTACTGGCAGAATTTAGGTGTTGATGGATTTCGCGCAGACATGGCTCACATGATCCCCATAGAGTTCTGGACATGGACATTGAAGCGGGCTCGTGCAAGGTGTCCAAATGTGTTTTTTGTCGCTGAAGCCTACGACAATGATCCTAAAAAACTAACAGATGAAAACGTTCTAGATGCATTGCTTGAAGCAGGATTTGATGCAGTTTATGATGACCCTAGTTACGATATTATTGAAGGGATTTATGATTCTAATAAGTGGGCGAACGATCTTGATTCGGTTGCTTTCAGTGGATCACGATTTCATCGATCACTGCGTTATTCGGAAAACCACGACGAAGTCCGTATCGCTAACCCTAACCAGTGGGGTGGCTTAGGAATGAAGGTAGGCCGGCCAGTCTCTGCAGTCCTTTATTCGATGGGCCGGGGACCGGTGATGCTCTATCATGGTCAAGAAGTCGGTGAGCCGGCCATCGGCAGTGAAGGTTTCAGTCGAGACGACGCAAGAACTTCGATTTTCGATTACGGATCGATGCCAGAATTTATAAAATGGGTGAATGGCGGACTTTATGATGGGGGACGCCTTAGTATTGAACAAAAGTCACTGCGTAATTGGTACAGTAAACTAATTCACACGATTCAAGCACCAGCATTCACCGCCGGTAAATATTACGGGCTCAATCATGCCAATCTGTATAACTCTAAATACGGACGAGTGGGGGACGAGACCGTGTCTGGACATTGGCTCTATTCGTTTCTCCGTCATGACCCTACAAGCAAGCAGACATTTCTAATTATCGCTAACTTTCACGGAACAGAAATTCTACATGACGTTGTAGTTCATATTCCCGAAGAGGCATGGAAGTTTATCGATCGCATTAATAGTTCACCATGGCTTTTTTCCGATGTTCTCGATAGTCAATGGTCGGGAATGTCTGAAAATTGTAACTTGCAACTGCCGAATAT
>VFJU01000284.1 GCA_009885905.1 Verrucomicrobiota bacterium | reverse complement strand
ATGGAATCGATGCAGTGGACTTCGCGCATCGGTAGACCATGGCGACGGCAGGTGGCGGCGAGAAATTTACTATCAAAGCGGAGACCGTTATGAGCGATCAAGGTAGCGTCCCCCGACCACGCGGCGAACTCGCACAACACATCTTCCGGCCGCTTGGCATTTGCGACGTGACGATTTCCCACGCCGGTGTAGCTCTCGATGAACGATGAAATCGACCGTCGTGGTTTCGCGAAACTCGCGAATGTTTCCCCCGGACACAGGCGCCCAGCGGTGAATCGCATCGCTGCGATCTGGATGAACTCATCATATTCAGGGTCCAGACCGGTCGTCTCCAAGTCATAGACCACGAAAGTTTCCCCCGTGTGCTGGCGATCGCTCCAGTAGAACGAATGCCGGCACTCGGGGCAATCCACCCGTGTCCCTAACGCAGACTTGGGTCCAGTCAGGCTGTTTTTACACTCGGGGCAGAAGGCTTTCATCAGCCCATCGCTTTTTCCATCAGGGTGTTCATCCGCGAGACCGTGTCGCGAGCATCTTCTAACAAGCCGGCGGCGATGAGTGAATTATCGAGCATCTGCAGCGCCACGAGTTTCGCCAGTTCTGGGTTGGAATCCTTGGCCTCGGCGAGTTTTTTCACCAGCGGATGACGTGGGTTGATTTCTAACTCAACCTTGATCTCATCTTTGAAATTCTCATCCATCGCCTTCATCATTTGACGCATTTGCGGGCTCATCCCATCGGTCGGTACCAGCGCGATCACCGGGCTGTCCACCAGTCGTTTGCCACTGGCCACGCGAGTCACACGGTCGCCGAGTTCTTGCTTAAGAAACTCACAAAGCGCGGTGGTTTGCTCCTCGGATAGAGCATCACCTTCTGGCGCGTGATCATCTAACTCCACGCCACCGTGGCGGATCGAGACGAGCTTCTTGCCATCGAACTCACCCAGCGACTCGACGACATATTCGTCGACCGCATCGGTGAAATAAATCACTTCTAATCCGCGTGCCTTGAATGCTTCCACGTAGGGACTGCTTTCGACTTGTTCGCGACTTCCTCCGACGAGGTAATAGATCGACTCTTGGCCATCCTTCGCCCTTGAAACGTAGTCGGTGAATCCACAAACGGCTCCAGGTTCTGTTAGTGAAGACTCGAAGCGTAGCAACTTGGCCAACGCATCGCGGTTTGGATAATCGGTGGCGATACCTTCTTTGAAAAAGCGATCAAACTTCTTATAGAAACCACGGTACTTTT
>VFJU01000553.1 GCA_009885905.1 Verrucomicrobiota bacterium | reverse complement strand
TAAGATGATACCGCCAGCACGATGAACCGCCTGAGTGATGAGTTTCCAACCAGTGACTTGCTCAGGAGACCAAATACCCGGAGTGTTTGGATAACCGACGCCGAGTGGTGAGATCGAAGTGGCTTCTGATAGAATCATGCCGAACGAAGCACGTTGGCCATAATATTTGGCCATCATCGCGTTAGGTACGCGTCCGGTTGATGCTCGGCAGCGAGTGAGCGGTGCCATGATGATACGGTTTTGCAACTGGAAAGCACCCGCATGAAGGGGTTCGAAAAGAGGATCAGACATGATAGTAAAAATCTAATAATAATCGATCTGCGAATCGACAAATCAATCTAGCAGTTCTGGATAGTGCTTATTCGCAAGTGACAATGAGAGATCTAGAACACCCTGGCTCCGTGGGTGGCGTAGTGCCTCGTCCGCCATGGCGGCACACGCAGCGTGACTGAGTGAGCGGATTGCTTGGCCGACGCGGGGTACTTGTTGTGGACCTACTGAGAGTTCTTCGACGCCCAAACCGAGCAGAAGGGGGGTGAGGCGTATGTCTCCCGCCATTTCACCACAAATTCCGGTCCAGATACCGTTGTTCGTTGCCGCATCGATCGTGCGTT
Organism: Verrucomicrobiota bacterium; assembly: GCA_009885905.1. Classification (GTDB taxonomy): domain Bacteria; phylum Verrucomicrobiota; class Verrucomicrobiia; order Verrucomicrobiales; family Akkermansiaceae; genus Luteolibacter. The sequence goes on along the minus strand of VFJU01000553.1, from coordinate 7,022 downwards.
TAATCAAGCGAATCACCGCTGGGTGGGTGGGGCGATAAAGGTCTGCCACATGCGGGTTAACACGATCGGCGGCGACGGTGTATTGGATCAAGTCATTGGTACCAATCGAAAAGAAATCCACCTCGGGAGCTAATAGGTCGGCGCAGATGGCTGCAGCAGGAACCTCGATCATGATTCCGACGGGCAGTTCGTGGTTGAAAGGAATTTGTTCTTTATCTAACTCATCCATGCAGCGTCTCACCAATTCTTTGCTTTTACGAATTTCTGATAAGCCAGAGATCATTGGGAACATGAGAGCGACCTTACCAAGAGCACTGACTCTTAGAACGGCTCGAATTTGCTCCTTAAACATCGCAGGACGAGCAAGAGAGACTCGGATGCCGCGCCAACCTAGAAATGGATTGGGTTCGGGGTCGGTGAGTGGCTCTACTGGTAATTTGTCGCCTCCAGCATCGAGAGTTCTAACAATAACAGTGTGAGGCGCCATTTCACGAACGACCCGTGCGTAAACCTCGGCTTGGTGATTTTCATCGGGCATTTCCTTGCCATTTAGCAAAAGAAACTCGGTGCGATACAGTCCGATACCTTTGGCACCGCTGCGTTTAACAAGTGGTAAATCATCTACCAGCTCGATGTTCGCAGAAATGGTGAGAGCCCTACCATCGACTGTTTCGGTGGCCGCTCCGCGCATGGCATCCAGAGCACTGTGGACTTTTTCTTTTGCCAGCGAGAGTTTTCGATAGTGCTCTAGCGTTTCTGGCTTCGGGTGTAGAATGAGTTTACCAGAGTATCCATCTAGGATGGATGGTGTTAGAGCAATAATATCAATGACAGCTGCATCAAGACCTACGATGGCAGGGATTCCAAATGCACGAGCTAGAATCGCGGTGTGTGAGTTCACGCTGCCTTGCTCGGTCGCGAATCCCAGCACATGACGGCGGTTCATCGATGCGGTATCAGAAGGTGCGAGATCATAAGCCACGAGCACATGACGATCTTGCGGAGTTTGGTGGCGGACGTCGTCATCAACAATAAAATTTCGTAACACTCGCTGAGCGACGTCTTCAATGTCAGAGGTACGCTCACGCAAATAAGGGTCGGGAATGCGTCGCATTGCCTCGAGGAAATTTTGCATGACCGCGTAAAATGCATACTCAGCATTTTGAAGGCGGGTGGCGATAGCGAGAAGCACCCGGTCTACCACCGAGCGATCCTCGAGCATCATCACGTGTGCTTCGAAAATTCCACTTTCGTTGTCACCTGATAGGTCTTCAAGTTTGCCCTGGAGTTCGATGAGTTGCCGTTTGGTAACCTCGAGAGCTTGCAGAAACCGTTGCTGTTCGGCTTCGAGATCGGACTCTAGGATTTCGTAGATCTCGGGTGATGAGAAACCCCTAGCGATGACGTGTACCGGGGCGATGGCGATGCCAGGCGAGGCAGGAATACCTTCATAGGTGGTTTCTAATTCGGAACCGACATTGTGCATGATTTGTAGGTAGCATGATTCCAGTTTGGACAGGGATTCAAGCCGCAATTTACAAAGTGGAATCCCTTTGTAGGTTTTCCAGGATTGAGTTCTGAGTATAAGTAACTAACAGTTTTCAAGGGAGAATAAGAAATTGCCAATACTTCTTCAATTGACTGCTTGGCAAAAGTTCAGATAAGGGTGGTGTAGAAAGGTCACTATGCAATACCGAGAAGCGATTGATTGGCTATTCGCCACGCAAATGTTTGGCATCAAATTGGGACTAGATGGTCCGAGATTTCTGCTCAAGGAGTTTCTCGGATATCCGAGCCATGGAGTAAAAGTGATTCACGTTGCCGGAACAAATGGGAAAGGCAGCACCTGCGCGATGATTGACAGTATCACTCAGGCCTGCGGCTACCGCTGTGGTCTTTTTACATCGCCACACCTGATTGATTTCCGTGAGCGGATCCGTGTTGGTGGCGTTGAGATACCAGAGGAATCCTGTGCGGAAATGCTTACGCAATTACGAGTGTTATGCGAGCAGATGGATCCTCATCCGACATTTTTTGAAATCACTATGGTTTTAGCGATGCGATGGTTCCGTTTGCGAGAGTGCGAGGTGATCGTGTTAGAGACAGGAATGGGAGGTCGGCTTGACGCGACCACTGCGGTGCCTGCTGATGTTAGTGTTGTGACTCCAATTGGGATGGACCATATGCAGTACTTGGGAGAAACTTTAGAAGAGATTGCTAGAGAAAAAGCTGGGATTTTCGTCGAAGGGAAACCTGCGATTTCAGCACCTCAAGACCCAAGAGTAAGTATAGTTTTAGAAAAAGAGGCGAATGAAATAAGGGCTCCGTTAGAATTTATCACCGAGCCGCTTTTGGGTTATCCGATGGCGCTTGCCGGTGAGCATCAGAAGTGGAATGCCGCGCTTGCTGTAGCGGCGCTGTATCGCGTTGGGATCTCTCTGAGATCAGACAGTGTGGGTTATGGATTGTCGCGCGTGAACTGGCCAGGTCGCTTTGAAGTCATCCAGCCCGGAGTTGTGCTAGATGGAGCGCATAACCCCCAAGCGGCTGCAGCACTTGCGGCCACATGGCGTGAGAGTTTTCCGGATGTGAAACCTGCGTTGGTATTTTCCGCAGTGACGGGGAAGGACGTGGGTGAGATTCTTGCTTTGCTTGCGCCGCTCGCGTCAAAAATCTTTTTTTGTAGCGTCGACAATCCACGAGCGCTTCCGGTAGAAAATTTTCCAACTTTTTTACCATCCACATCACCTGCTTACGAGAATTTCGGGACGTTCCAAGAGGCTTTTGAAGCCGCGGTGGCTTATTCCGATTCGGTACTTGTGGCGGGCTCGTTATTTTTGGTGGGAGAGGCGCGGGCGTTCCTCACGATTAAAAATTTCCAGCGAAGTTCTCAATGATTTGATGCAAATAAAGCACTTTTTATCAAAGCGCTTGAGAAAAAGTGTGCGGTATTGGTTACGAACGAGAACTTGATTATTCGCAATGAGAGGCTTCATTTCATTGGGCAAATGGGTTTGTCATTCAATTGATCCATTGCTACAAGACGACCACAATCCATGTCCGTTCTTCCAGTCCATTCGTATTTCGCCCGATGGCTTTGCTCCGCATTCGCGGCGCTCGTCGTTTGGGTATTTGTTGTGCGAGATACGAATGCGGCGGGCATGGGCGGTGGATGGGAAATCACGAAAATCGATGGCCGAGAGTATGTATCCATAGATAGTATCAAGAATTTTTACGGCTTCAAAAAGATATCTCGTATAGGGGCTTCGTTAGTGTTAGAGAATTCCAAAGTCGAGATGAAGACCAAAATTGGTAGTAATGAGTGCTTGATGAACAACGTTAAATTTGTCTTCAGTCATCAAGTCACTGCCGTTGGTGAAAAAGTCTATGTTTCAAGAATCGATCTCACGAAATTGATCGATCCAGTCTTGAGACCTAAGTTTATTCAGGTCGCGGGTGATTTTCGCACGGTCATCATTGATGCTGGGCATGGAGGAAAAGATCCAGGCGCTACTAACTCATATGGCACGGAGGCTGGCTACAACATCAAGGTGGCGAAGAATTTAAGTAAACTGCTTCAGTCGAGAGGGTATAAAGTGGTGATGTCGCGTAATTCAGATGTTTATCTATCTCTTCAACAGCGCGTAGATTTTGCTAATGCGGTTAAAGAAAACGCTATTTTTGTTAGTATTCATTTTAACTCTGGAGGATCTTCGGCTCGAGGGATTGAGACTTTTACGCTTTCACCCCCGGGCATTGCCCACTACGACCGCGACTTTAAAGCAGCGGATTTGCAGTTTCGTGCTGGAAACGAGCACGATTCGGCAAATATAGCGCTCGCAACTGCTGTTCACGGATCGGTACTACGACGGCTTGGCAAAAACACTTTTGATCGAGGTATCAAACGCGCTCGCTTCAGCGTGCTATCTGGTGTCACTCACCCTGCGATTCTTCTTGAGGGTGGGTTCATGAGTCACCCATACGAAGCTCGGTTAATTGATAATCAAGCCTACCAGAATGCGGTCGTGGACGGGATTGTTGATGCGATTGGTAAATACAGATTCGCGGTCAGTCAGACAGCGGCGGTAGGTCCGCGCCAGTGATTGTTCACTCGTGTCGTGCGTTGGCTCCGAGGATTGCTTCAACCATTCGAAGTGCTTCGACATTGGCTTTCACGGCATGCACGCGGTGCAACATCACTCCCTGATCTCTTGCATTTGCAGTGATGGCAACCGTGGGCCACTCCCGATCAGTTAGGTTATCTGTTCCGATAATTTTTCCAAGAAACGACTTGCGAGAAACTCCTAATAGAAGTGGTCGGTTTTCGACATCAAGATACTTTAACGAGCGCAGCAATGTTAGGTTGTGATCGAGAGATTTCCCAAAACCAATACCAGGATCAAAGCAAATCGCCGTCGGATCGATGCCCGCTGCGGTGAGTGTTGTTAGGCGTGCTATAAAAAACTCCCGAACTTCAGCGGCGACGTCTGAATAGTGGGGATTGATTTGCATGGATTGTGGATTTCCCTGCATGTGCATGACCACAACGCCGCATCGGTGGGTAGCGCAAATGGCAGCCATCTCTGGATCCGCGAGCAGTCCACTGACGTCATTGACGATGTCCGCGCCAGCGATCAGCGCGGCCTCAGCAACAGCAGCTTTGGTGGTGTCGACCGAGATCAGTCCGTCCCAAATCTTGCGCAGTGCTGCAACAACTGGCACGGCGCGATTGATTTCCTCCGTCACGGTGACGGGCGTGGCTCCAGGGCGAGTAGATTCGCCGCCGATGTCGATGATTCTGGCGCCCTCGGCGATCATCTGGCGTGCGTGTTCGATGGCGAGTGAGGTTTCAAGATGGTTGCCGCCATCTGAAAAAGAATCTGGCGTTACATTTAAAATGCCCATCACTTGGCCGCGTTCGGTCAGGTTCAGAGTTTCTCGGCGTGTTTTCCAGATCATCGTTCAATTGGCGGCTTGCAGCGTCCGTGTGAGGTGACTACTTTGCGCCCTATGAACTCGCTGGCAACTTGGAATATCTGGGTAATCGCCGTTGGGCTATTTCTTTCCGCCACGTGCTATGCCATGGAGATTGAGACGGTCGATGGGCCGAACGTCCGGTGTATGAAATTTGAGGATGGTTCGCGTGCGGTTTTTATTCGGAGCCCAGACAGCCGCACTTTGACCAAGAAAACTGTTTCTGCAAACGGGGTACTAACCATGCTCACCACCTATAAGATGGATGCAAACGGAAACCCGTTAGGTTGCAAAATTAGAGACGGTCAGAATCAAGAATTGTTTAAGGTCAGTTACGGTTACCATAAAGTTACCGGTTTGCTGGTGGAAGAATTGATGTTTGACTCGCGAGTTAAGCGGATCAACCCGGCAAATGGCAAGGAGCTCCCCGTGCAGCGTGTGGTCTACCTTTATGATGTGGAGGGCAAACGCAGCGCGCCGATCGTTTTCAATCTCTTACCCGGCAAAACTTTCGAGCAGGTATTTGGGGTGAAAAGCTCCGCCATCGAATCGAATCCATTCAAATAACGCACATCGCCACCTAGGTGAGCGTCGAGCTTTTCAATATCTATCAGTTGTGCCATCTCCCCAGACTTTGTTGCCTTGGATTATCGCTGGTGTCATCGGTGTGGCCGGTATTCTCCAAGGGCTTCATTGGCGCTCCTCGTCTGGTACGGGTGATCTCGCGGATCTTAAAACTCAACTTCGCCTTGCGAGCGAGGAAAACGAGATGTTGCGGCGTGAAAACGAATCATTGCGGTCTCTTGCCCAAGGCGGAGGTGAGGTATCGGTGCCGCAGGAGTTGATTGATCGTGTAGAGAAAGAATGTGGTCTTCGCTATCTTTCGAGTCCCATATTGCATCGCATCGCTGCGGAAGAACTTCGAGATCGAATTTCTGCGGCGATAGAGAGTCGGTTAGGGCCATCTGGAATTGATGATCGTCAAGAGTCCTATAAGCTTATTGGATGGTTGCGTGCGGATGATGATTTGTTAGAACAGCTTACTTCAGTTCGCGCCGCTGTCGCTGGTGGGTGGTTTGATGACGTCACGGGTGAAGGGTGGGTTACGGATCGATTTGATTTAAGAAATATTCCTGAGCAAGCGGTTTTGATGGGAATTTTGAGTCGTATATTACTTTTTCAGCATTTCCCCTCCAACCCGAGTTACCCTGGCGATGATGCTGCCCGCGCTCGGGAGGCGCTTCATCAAGGAGTTGCGGCAGGTTCAGAGGCTAGGTTTTATGCTGCCAGTGCACTGGCGATCGGTTTCGTGCCATTGAAGGAAAATAGTGAGTTGAAGCAGTTGATGGCCAGCCTCTCGCCGTTCATGCAAGGTTTAGTGCTGTTTCCGAATGTCACTGGCAAAGCCTATTCTGAGTCGTTATATGTTAGAGGAAATGATTCGTTGCAATCAGTTTTACGGAGTCCACCGCAGACGACGTATTCGATTCTTTTTTCGGGTGGTTCTGCGTCTGATCCCAAGGCGCTTGGTTTGCCATTATTGCCAGAGGAGCCATTTCTAACCGAGACGGCGGGGGCTCTCGGTTTACGGTTGTGGCTTGCAGACAGCGGTGCTGCTGAGTTGGTAGATCAAATCGCCATGAATTGGAAAAACGATCGGTATCTGCTTTTTCCCGATGGACAAGAGTCCGTTGCGGTGCTGTGGGACATCGAGTTAGAAAATGCCTCTGCGGCTGACAAGTTGGAGGCGCTCGCGTTGAAGCGAGTTGCCGCGCTCGTCGGCCAGCATGACCCTGTGCTACTTGGTAAAGCCGTGATTTCCTCTCAGGATCGGCACATTCAAATCACCCGACCCTCCGCCACGCGAATTCGTTTTCTCAACACGGCTGAGGCTGTTACAGCAGAAAAATTTGGTAGGGAGTGATTTAATCAGTTAGAATTTATTCTTTATGATTGCTAAAAAAATCATCTTTGAAGGACGTGTTCAGGGCGTCGGATTTCGCTACACGGTTAAGGATTTAGCGCGTGGTTTCGACGTCTGTGGCTGG
>VFJU01000179.1 GCA_009885905.1 Verrucomicrobiota bacterium | reverse complement strand
TCTCGTGGCATCGTTATTCACGCATTGAGCATCTCTACCGCCGCCGATTTTAGATCGCTAAGTTTATCACGTTGAGGCGCGGCGCCACGGGCTTGGTCAGGCTTCCCGCCGCCTTTGCCGCCAGCGACAGCAGCAAGATCACGGAGTAGGTCGCCGGCTTTTAGGCCTGCTGCCAAGGCTTCATGACCGCAGTAGGTAGCGAGATGAAGTTTTTCTCCGTCGTCCACAATGAGCAGGGCGGGGCCGGCGAATTGTTTTTTCTTAAGTCCGTTTTGGAGTTCCTGGAGTAATGAGGCGTCAGACTCGAAGGAAACAATAATTGGATTTCCTAACACAATGAGTTCGGCGAGGGATTCGTCGGCAAGTGTGGCGGCTTGGGCTGATTGAATTTTCTTGATGCGCTTCTCGACCTCGATGGCTGCGGCTTGGGTTTCCTCAAGCGTCCGCTGACCGTGGCTGAAGGTGGCGTTTATCTGTGAAATATCCGCACGCTCCGCAAGCATAGCTCCCATGATATGAGGGAAATCGTTGACGCTGACGGCTTCCTCACCAAGCGCAGTTAGCTTATCGTTGGCGGAGTGAAGTTTGGCGCGTGCGGTCTTGAGCTCGTGGGCCCATTTCTCGACAGACTCGTTCAGGTATGCCCAAGCGGCATCGCCACAGACGGCTTCGATGCGCCGAACGCCGGATGCGATTGCTCCTTCGGATTTGATTTTGAAAAGGCCGATCTCACCGGTATGACGGACGTGGGTGCCACCACAAAGTTCCTGCGAGTAGCCATTGAGCGCGTGGGCTTCGCCGCCGATCTGGACGACGCGGACGAGCTCGCCGTATTTGTCTCCGAAGAACTGCATGATGTCAGGGCGCCCCTTGATGGAAGTGTGGGGGACTTCTCTCCAACTAACAGAATCGTTGGACTTAATTGAGGCGTTTACTTGTTCCTCCATGGCGGCAATTTGTTCAGGTGTGACGGCGGCACTGTTGAAGTCGAAGCGTAATCGGTTTTCATCGACCGAGGAGCCTTGCTGTGCGGCGTCAGCTGAGACGACTTCGTGTAGCGCCCAGTGTAGAAGGTGCGTGGCGGTATGATGGGCTTCGATTGGGCGCCGTCGTTGTGGGTCTATCTCTAGGGTAACTTTTTCGCCTACTTTTAGTGAAGCTGAAGTGTGGACGATGTGAGCACGGGCCTTGCCGATTTGCTGCGTTCCGGTGATTTCAATTTTTTGGGCGTTATTTACTAGATTTCCCGTATCGCCGGCTTGACCACCCATCTCAGCGTAAAAGACGGTCTGGTCGGTGATGATGAATAGCGCGTCTTCCTGTGGATGGATTTCGAGGATGGTGGCCTCGACGGAATCATTTTCGAATCCGATGAATGTGGTGACGGCTTCTGTGGAGATATCGAGGGCGCGGACGACAGTAGATTTTTGCGCGGCGCGGGAGCGTTCTTGTTGTTCTGTCATCAGATGCTCAAAACGAATCATGTCCACGGTGAAACTTCGCTCGGCGCAGATCAACTCAGTGAGGTCGATTGGAAAGCCATAGGTGTCGTAGAGTTCGAAAGCGACATCTCCGGAAACGCAGTTGTTTTTTATATCCGGCACGGCGTCTTCAAAACGTTTAAGGCCCCGATCTAGCGTCTGATTAAAACTTGCTTCTTCCTGCTCAAGCGTTTGGCGTACTACATCCTGACGATTTTGTAACTCTGGAAAAACTCCGCCCATTTCGCTAACAAGTGTTTCTACGAGTGCGCCGAAGAATGGTTTTTCTCCGGAGAATCCGAGTTGGCGCCCGTATCTCACTGCGCGTCGGAGGATGCGGCGGAGCACGTAGTTGCGACCGTTGTTGCCGGGCATGATTCCATCTGCGATAGAAAAGCTGAGCGTGCGCAAGTGATCCGCTATGACGCGGAAAGCGATCGCGGATTTCATTTCCTCGGTGAAGAGGGAACGGTCAGCGCCGAGTTCTGGGTAAATGTTGACGTAGGTTTTTCCGCTGAGCGTTTCTAATTTGCGAAAGATTGGTTGGAAGACGTCGGTGGCGTAGTTAGATGGCTTGATTGAAAAGTCGGTGAAGCCTTTGGTGTTCTGAATGATCGAACAGGCGCGCTCGAAGCCCATGCCGGTGTCGACGTGCTTGGCGGGAAGTTCGCGAAAACTGCCATCGGCCTCTGCGTTGTATTGAATGAAAACGAGATTCCAAATTTCGATGCAGAGGTCGGAGTCGTTGTTGACGAGATTGCGGCCAGTAGCAGGATTTCCTTCAGGTGTTAGATCAACATGCAGTTCTGAGCACGGGCCGCAGGGGCCAGTTTCACCCATCATCCAAAAGTTATCTTTGACGTTGCCATGGACGATTTGCAGTGCGGGGTCGCAGCCTTTTGAAATGAACAGGGCGGCCCAGATGTCGTAGGCTTCTTGATCGAAATTTCCAGGATCACCCTGTTTTGGCGCATAGACCGAGGCATAGAGGCGGTGTGCGGGGAGGCCCCATCGTTCGACGACGAGTTCCCATGCCCAAGCGATGGCTTCCTTTTTGAAGTAATCCCCAAACGACCAATTTCCTAACATTTCAAAAAATGTGTGGTGGTAAGTGTCATAACCGACGTCTTCGAGATCGTTATGTTTTCCTCCGGCACGTATACACTTTTGAGTGTCGGCGGCGCGAGGTGGTAAGTAGGGGGCTTTCTCGACGCCGAGGAAGTAGGGAACGAAAGGGTTCATCCCCGCATTCGTAAAGAGCAAACCTGGTGACTGCGGAAGCAGCGATGCAGATGGAACGACGGTGTGATGCTTCTCATTGAAAAAATCGAGGAAGCTTTGGCGAATCTCTGCGGCGGTCATGGTCGGTTATTGGAAAAATAAGCAGGGAGCCTTCCTTAGCATTCCTGCGCGAGACGCAGTAGCTACAGAAGAGAACAGGTGCGTGAAGATGCAGGAGAGCTAGGGGGGGTGTAAAGCTTCGCGGGAGGGAGATTTTAAATCCAAGTGATCGCCAGAGGTTATGGTTCCTCCTCGACCGCTTGGGCGCGGGGGATGGCTGGTGAGATTTCCTCTGCGATGGGTGTGGCCTTTGGAACTGGGTCCGCTTCGATTATGACTGCGGATTCTTTGACGACACTTGCTTTGGGCGGCGGGGTCTCATTTACAGGAAGTGCGCGTAGGGGTCTGACGAGCACGGCCTTGCGTGCTGGTGCCTCTTCGATAACGGCCGCTTTTTGGGGAATTATTTTTAATTGATCCTTGGTCGGTGGCGTCTTGCGCATGCGGATTTCTACCCGACGATTGATTTTCTGCTCCTCGGCTGCGCCGGTAATGACCAGTGGTTCATAACGCCCGAAACCACGCGTCATGATTTTAGAAGCGTCCATCCGGAGTGAGTTGACTAAGTAAAGTTTGACCGCTTCGGCTCGTTTGATTGAGAGGTTTAGATTGAAATCGTCGCCCCCTAGGAGATCGGTATGGCCCTCGATCCAACAGTAGAGGTTTGGGTTTCGATCTATCAGCAAGCCAAGTTTCATAAGTCCTCCCTTGGCGCTTTCGCGAAGTTCGGAGCTGTTATAGTCGAAAAGCAAGTCGCTCGGTAGCATCGTTTTTTTTCCTAGCAATACATTGGATGAAAGACCTAGCAGATCGTCTAAGGAAGCGATCCCATCAAGCGTGCCATTCTTTGCTTTTCCGTTTGCACCCTTACGAATAAGAGCTTCGGTAAAATTACCAATTTCTGAATCATCCACTTGTTCGTTGCCCGGATCCACGGTGATCTGGCCAACTTCTGCGGGCTTAATGTTAGTAGGTTCACGGCCAAGTTCTGGCAGATCTGCATCGATCTCAAACCCCAGTGATGACTCGGGCATTGCGGCCTCTGGGTTGCCTTCTCGAGCGGGATTTTGTAAACGCAGCGCATACTCGGCCTCGATGAGTTCGGGCTTGATGTCGATCTCCTGGTCTTTCGGAAGAACGGCCAAGAGATCCACTTCATCTAGCAAAGATTTAGTTTCTACGGGGGGGGTGATAACTTCTTCGGGCGCTAGATTCGTCTCGCTTTCCATCGGCGGAATTTCCACTTGCCGGACATCGATGGACTGGGTGCTGATTTCTTCGGTCGATTGGATGCCAAATACGATTTTCATTCGATCGAGCGCAAAAAAAACGCTCAGGTGTAGCAGAATTGAAACAAGCATCGCCGCCGCGACCCACCAACCCAAGTGGTCCTGATCCGGCAAGCGGTAGCCCCTGTCATCTCTAGATTCACTCCATGAATAGCCGTCGGCCATGGAGTTAGTGTACTTGGATCTTATGTTCTGGCAATCACCGGAAAGCTTGATTATTTTGAAATTGGCATTTTGCCTGCTGAAGAGTAAGAAAATCAATCATATGACTATTAAAAAGAAAATCGCAAAAAAGACCGTTCCTACGAAGACTGCTTCTCCTGATGTAAAAATTAAGTTTGAAACGCCAAAACCTGTTGCAAACAAGGCGGTGAAAGTTACTAAAAAGGTGGTAGCAAAAAAGTCCGCGGTCAAGAAAACCGTAGCCAAAAAATTAATTTCAGCGCCTGCTAAAAAAACAGCACCCACCTCAAGCGCTAAGAAACCTTCAAAAAAAGTGGTCACTCCCAAGCCATCTCTCGATGCAATCGCGAAGGCGGCGTACCTAAATTACCGCCGGCGGATCGAGAATGGGATGCCGGGTAATTCTCAAAGTGATTGGTTAGATGCCGAGAACGGGTTTAAGAATTAACCCTGAGTAACAGCAACTTGATTTTTTCCGACTTGGACAAGGGATTCATTTATCTCCAAAGTCTGCCTCGTGACCTCCTGCTCTTCACTTGGTATCGGCTTGGCTGGATTCGGAACCGTAGGCTCCGGCGTCTGGAACACCTTGCAGCGTAATAGCGACCTCATCACCAGACGCACCGGTGGCGGCGTCTCTTTGTACATCGCGAAGATCCTCGTTCGAGACCTCGCGAAAGTTCGCTCTACGACTTCTGAGGTGGATTCAGAGATATTCACGACGGACTGGAAATCACTCGTTGCAGATCCATCCGTGGAAATTGTCGTCGAACTCATCGGAGGGACGTCGGATGCATTTGAAATCGTGGTTGCTGCTCTCCGTGCTAGAAAACCCGTGGTCACCGGAAATAAAGCTCTGCTTGCCGAGCGAGGTGTCGAGCTGTTTGCGATTTCAAAAGAAATGGACACGCCGATTCACTTTGAAGCAGCGGTCGCTGGCGGTATTCCGATCATTCGAACAGTGCAGGACTCGTTCATTGGTAATCAAATCCACTCCTTCACTGGAATCATCAATGGGACATCTAACTTTATTCTCGGACGCATGACGGATGGAGGGTTGACTTTTGAAGTCGCGCTCGCCGAGGCACAGGCGCTTGGCTATGCAGAGGCAGATCCAGCGCTTGATGTGAATGGATGGGATGCTGCTCACAAAGCCATTCTCTTGGCCACGCTTGCATACGGTTTTCCTATCGATCCAGCGGCGGTTCACGTATCTGGCATCGAGCAAGTCCGCCCAGCAGATATCAGCTTTGCTAAAAAATTGGGTTACGTTGTGAAGTTGTTAGCGGTGATTCGAGAACACGAAGACCGCTCCGTGGAACTGCGTGTCCAGCCTTCATTCATTGCTAAATCTAACATTCTTGCCTCAGTGCATGGTGTTTTCAATGCGGTCGCTGTGCACAGTGACACTGCGGGAGAATCACTGTTTTACGGTCGTGGTGCAGGGCAAGATCCTACCGCATCATCTGTGGTGGCAGACTTGGTAGAAGCCGCGCGCTTCCTAGGCTCTGCTTCTGGGCATCGTGGGTTTCTTCCCTATCGCGACAGTGGTAGGATTCTCCCAGTTGGAGAAACGACTACGGCTTATTACGTTAGATTTGACGTCATCGACCGGCCCGGAGTGATTGCTGAAATTGCAAAAGTATTGGCCGATCATCGGATTGGTATTTCTGGCACTCATTCACCGGTCGACCCTGCCAACCCAGACGCAGAATTTGTGGATATGGTTTTCATGCTCCATAGTTGTCCATTCGGCGAATTGCAAATCGCGCTTACGGTCATCGAAACACTGGATTGCATCAACAGTGCACCAGTGGTTTTTCGAATAGAAAATTATTGATAGAAAACTCCATCAATTCACTCACTAATCAGTTTCCAGAAAGGTTCGGAAAGCGGAAGTGGCTGAGGATTTTATAGTCGAAAAGTGAGTTTTCCCATTTCACTCCAGCGCCCATGTTGTGCACGACCCAAGCCTCTCCCGAACGGTTGCTTGGACCAGGAACGATAATGCCAATGTGCTTTTCGGCGTTGCCTAATTCCCAGACGACGACATCGCCGGGAAGGTAATCTTTACCGTTACGCGAAGGTGTCAGGGATAGCCCCTTGTGTTCAAAAAACCGTTGTAGGTTGGCCACGCGGCGATGATCGATGTTCGTGTCCGGTTCGGTTGCACCCCAGAGCCCTGGATAGCCGCGAAAATTTTCTGCAATATCTTCATGGACAAGTACTTGGAGATCAATATTTACGCTGCGATAGCAACGCACAACGACGTCAGCCGCGACTCCTCTTTTTGCGGGCAAATCGCCGTTCGGATAATCGATTTTGTAGTACGATGGATCGTAAGTCACCGACTCACTGGAATGCGCCAGTGCCGCTGCAGCGAGATTAGATCCGAGGTTTTTGGAGGATTTAAGAGATGAAATCAGCACGTCGGCATTTTCCAGCGAAGTGGTCACCTGAGTTGCCTTGAGAAAAGGCAGCAAAGGCCTGCCAAACCAGCAACTTAGGCTCACCGCGATTACGATGATCACCCACCCGCCAAAAAAGTTGCGACGCTTCGGCTTCTGCGGCCGTGGTCCGATGTATTCAATCGTGTTGTAAAAATCTGAGCGCTTGCGTGGCATGTATGACTTCGTTGAAAAATGAATAATCAATTCATCTTGAGAAACCAACTGTTTTTTAAGATTTCCAGTTATTTAAGTAACTGACCAAAGCGTCTTCGCTCGACAGAAATTCTTACGCACATGCAGACTCTCGGGCATGACGATTTTTACCAGCCCAGAGCGGTTGATTTGGGGTGAATTAGATGTTCCGCTTTTTGGTCTGGCGAAGGATTTAGATGGAATTTTGCTGCAAGAACCTGCGGCATTTTCTCTCGTCGTGGATGCGCAGCACTTATGGTTCATCGCCAGCCATCGCAAAAGCGCTCGACTTCACCCGCAAGCTCGCCCCGGTCGATTTCAAGCTGAGTTGTGGCGGCACGATGTTGCGGAGTTGTTTCTTTTTGATCCTGTCAGCGGTCGATACTTTGAATTCAATTTAGCGCCCAACGGGGCTTGGTGGACTTGCGAATTCATTGCCCCACGAGTTCGGGCTGACTTAGCAGAAATTGCGATGCCAGAAGTGGCAACGTTTTCGGAGTTATCTGCGGATGGTTCTTGGGTCGCTGCTATGGCGATTCCAGTCGATCTATTAAAAGCGCGTCTCAATTTTGGCAATGAAACCCACGTCAACGTGACAATGATTCTTGAATCACCTGTACAAAAATTTATCAGCGCCACGGACTTAGGACCTGGTGAACCTAATTTTCATCAACCTGAGCAGTTTCCTAAAATCTGTTTTCAACCTTTACCAGTCTGAATTTTATTTTTAACGAACGCGAGATCACGCCTTGGCTCATCCTTCGATCTACGATAGAAAATTTGAATGGTTAGACGTTTCCAAATCGAAGACATGGTTGCGCAAGACGCTGCCGGCATCGTCTTTCGAGCATTGGACAGACAAACGGGGGAGCTTGTCGCAATCAGAAGATTTCTTCCGTTTGGTGTGAATGGTGGCGGACTGAGTGACGAAGAACAGGCTGAGTATCAAGTCGTAGTCGAGCGACTTTGTGCGATTCGCCATCCAGCGATGCGTTCGGTCATCGGAGGCGGGTGTGATGCGGTTGATGGCATGCCTTATTTGGCTACCGAGTGGATTGAGGGGATTTCAGTTCACACACTCATTGAACGAAAGCGTCTTACTTTGCCTGAGACAATTTACACAATCGTTCAAGCGCTCGAAGTTTGTGAAGAAATCTCACATGTTCTCGAAAGAGAGGCTGTTTGGATTGAGGTCGACCTTCGTGCGATCATCATTGGTGCGGAGGAAGGCGGACGGCCCCTAACATTTGGAATTTCTCCGCTAAAATGGTTAGGAAAACATGATGGACAACACGGCTTAGATTCAATTGTTAATTTGACAGAAGAGCTTATGGGTTGGAGAGGTAAAACCATACACGCCCATGAAAGTGGCGGTCTCGGTGGTTGGTTAAAATGGCTCCATTGCGCAGCAAAAACCACAACGCTGTCGGAAGCGAAGCGGCATCTACTTCAAGTATCCGACATAAAATCGCCCGTCCCCACCAAACGTATATTGTCGCCCGTCACTCACACTCGTAACGAAAAAGCTATCAAACGCAGGTCAAGCATGCCCTTTCTAATAGGAGCCATCGCGGCACTTTCTGCAACGGCCCTAACGGGGTGGTGCTTGATTCGCTGGAATCACTCGGAGCCTTTCTGGCCGGCTAACTGGAAATCATTAAATTTTAGCACTGAGAAAACAGTAAAAAATTCCACTTCATCACTACGCAAAAAAAAGCAAAAAGCGACCAGTCCCAGAGAAGTTTTTGATGTTGCTGATTCCGTTCTTTTTTTAACCATGGCTGGTCAAGAAGTTACGCTGGGTGGGGTGCTCGAAGGCTTCAAATATTCAAACTCGCGCGCAACGCTTTACCTGATCTTCGCAAAGAACCCGCCTAACGACCAAGTACGAGGTGCTGTCATCGTAAAAAACGCCTCGGCGGACATCAAAGAAAAAGAACTCACCGCACTGGTTGGTAAAAAAATAACGCTTCGGGGTAAAATCCGGATCGAATCTTTCACCAATAGACCGATTGTTGTCATAGAAAAGCGCTCAAATATTCAAGAAGTCAATTGAGCGCAATGAGTGACTTAATATTAGTTTTCAGCGACCGCTTGCCAACTCACTTCCTTGGCGTCCTTCCACAAGTCTTCTAACGTATAATATTCACGCAGTTCTTCGTGCATCACGTGAACCATTACGTCGATGTAATCCAAAACCACCCATTTCGTATCAGCTTTACCCTCGGTCATGTGAGGTTTCGCGCCATGCAACTCTTCCACCGAACCAGCGACATCCCGTAAAATCGCCCGCAACTGCGGCATCGAAGTGCCTGAGCAAACAACCATATAATCAGTTAGGGTTGAAATCCCTCTCATATCGAGCACGCGGATGTTTTCAGCCTTCACCTCATCTGCTGCCTTCGCGCAAGCCAGAGCTAATTCTTCACCTTTAATCGCCATAATTCCCCTCGGGGAGCGAAATAGTAAGGCGGGTTGACCGGTCACACCAACTCAAAATTTAAACAGAAAATCCTCTTACGCTACCAAGTGTTGTTTTGATTCAGTTTCGTTGGCGAATTGGTCGGTGAATGTTGCCAATAGGGTGAAAATGAAAGATTGTTGAGGTCAGATGCACGAGTTGAGTCCTTTGCAGCGTGTGATGTTGCGAGATTCGTTGGCTGCGCCGAGTGCTGGGTATCACGTGGAACAGGTTGAGATCGTCTTCACTCCCGGAACTTGGCGCGGTCAAGTATTGTCGGCATGGGCAGAAACTGTTGCGCAAACCGAAGCTCTACGACTTTCATTTTTGACTGACGACGATCCACGCGGGGAGATAGAATTCGTGAATTCCTCAGAAGCGTGTCAATTCGATGAAAGCTATGACGATTCTTGGTTAGCGAAAGATCGACTACGCCCGCTTCTTATTCCGCATCGCGCTCCATGGCGTGCAGCATATTGGCCGCGGGACGGGCGCTTCATTTGGACTTTTCATCACGCATTGTTAGATGGTCGATCAATCGCTACAGTTTTACAAAATTTTTGCCAACGGCTCATTGGACAAAATGGTACAAATCTGAGTTTAGCAATCTGGAAAAAGCCCTCATCGGCTGTACTGAAACAGGCGACGGAATTATTTAATGATGAGTATCCAGAACAAGATTTTAGAACGTTAGATTTCTTCCGGGTCGATACTGAAAATGGTTTGGCATTGAAATTTATGGGCCACGATTTCAGAAGAAAAATTGATTTATTTGCTGCGGCAATAGATGTCACGGTTGCTACTATTTTGGTTTGGGCGTGGGGTCAATCACTGGCAGATGAGACTGGAGTTGATTCCGTAGTGGTGGAGCAAGTGAGATGCGGTGCCCCGCAACAACATAAGGCAGGATTTATCATGCAAACGCTCCCCATTGTTATTCCCAAGCTCAGTAAGCAGCAGGATGTGGTTATTTCTATCAAGTTGTTTCGTGAGCAGCTTTTGGCAATGCGAGCGATTGAAAATGTTACTCGGGGAGATTTCCCTTTCGGAGTTTTCCCTGATGTGAACCATGTTAGCGGCAGCGTCATTATGATCGAGCACGGCACACTTCAATACGTCGTAGGATTTAGTGAAATGATCGAATCGCTTGTGCTTCATGAGAATAAGGCAACCACTCTCTCGGCAACTGCACACATTTTGCCAGACCTACGGTTGGAGGTTGAGGGGCCAAGGAGGCATGCGATGCTCAAGGCCTGGATTGAAAGTTTGCAAAAGCTGCTGACTCAGCACGGGAGAGCCTGAATCAAATTCTATGAGTTTGGTCATCAACTTGGTGGATCCCACCTAGGGGCACACGAATAAAGATGGTGTTTCTAGCGGCGCACGGTTTAAACTTTCACAGTCATCATCATGCGACTCGCAGTTATCAATCTCGTTGGTCTTTCTAAATCACTGTTAGGCGATCACATGCCAGGATTGAAAAATTTTGCGGCAAAAAATGGGCTTCAGACTTATCAACCCGCATTTCCCGCGGTCACTTGCACGGCGCAATCGTCGATCATCACCGGCACTTCGCCAACCACTCACGGGGTGGTGGGGAATGGGTGGTATGATCGGGAATCCTCTGAAGTTCGGTTTTGGAAACAAAATAATGCCATCGTTCGTGGCGAGAAACTATGGGATAAGCTGCGGCGAGAGATTCCGGGATTCACCTGCGCCAAATTATTCTGGTGGTACAACATGCATTCATCCGCGGATTTCTCTATAACGCCGCGCCCACTTTATCTTGCAGATGGCCGCAAAGTTTTTGATGTGCACACGCAACCTATGGCTATGCGTGAGGAGATTAAAAAAGATTTGGGGCGGTTCCCATTTCAAGCATTCTGGGGACCTGCGGCCGGGATCGAGTCATCCGAGTGGATCGCCGCCTCCGCGAAATGGGTGGAAGAAAAATACAGCCCTACGCTAAGTTTGGTCTACCTGCCACATCTCGACTACCCACTTCAAAAAGACGGTCCGCTAGCTCCTAATATTCCCGAGGAGTTGCGAAAGATCGACACCCTCGCAACCGACCTCATCGCATTTTATGAAGCACGCAATATCCGTGTGTTAGTGCTTTCGGAGTATGGCATCTCGCCCGTTACTCAGCAGATTCATTTGAACCGATTGTTTAGAGAAAAAGGATGGATTGAGATCAAGGACGAACTCGGACTTGAGTCGATCGATTTCGGTGCGTCGCGTGTTTTCGCTATCGCCGATCACCAAGTCGCACACATTTACGTAAATGATTTTTCACTGGAAGATGAAGTTCGGGCGATGTTGGAAAATACCCCAGGGGTGGAAGAAGTTAGAACAGCGGCACAAACTTGGGGCCAAGGAATCGCGTCCAAGCGCGGAGGTGAACTCATCGCCATTGCGTCTTCGGAAGCTTGGTTCACTTACTACTTTTGGGAAGATGATAAGTTAGCGCCTGACTACGCGCGCACGATCGATATTCATCGTAAATCTGGCTATGATCCGTGTGAGCTTTTTATTGATCCCGAGATTTCATTTCCAAAATTACGAGTCGTGTGGTTTCTAATAAAGAAGAAACTTGGATTTCGTGGGTTGTTAAAATTGATACCGTTGAATGCGTCACTGGTCAAAGGATCACATGGCAGAGACCAAGTGATAGAAAATGAATTGCCCGTTCTGTTAGGCACGACTTACTCGGTGGATTCTGCTGAGGACGTTCATCGTGCGATTTTGGATTCATTTAAATAATTCAGCACCTATCCGGAGGGAGTAAGCTAAAAAAAGTTAGCTGCACTTAAAGCGAAGGCTCCTACGGTGTCGTGGGCTTTTGAGGTACAGAGGGAGCGAGCATATCGCGGAGTTCTTGCGCCCAGTCATTTACCGATGCGTGAGAAAGATTTTTTTGCAGAAGAGCCATCATTCTAATTGATGATACGCTTTGGTCACCGTGAGTGAAGAGATCTACTTCCATTTCCCACTCAAGTTCGGGTAAGGTTTCTTCTTTAAATTTTTCATACTCAGGTGGTCTCATGGCTGAAGCCATCCCTATTTTTTTCTCCTCTTTTTTACCCTGCTTGACAGGCTCCGTCCAAAACTCTGCTTTCATGCATTCTTGATGAATACGTCTAATCCATAACGTACGCAGTTCGTTGATAGATTTTGGATTCTGATAGGGTGGGAGTAATATATTATTGTAAACTTGTTCGAGATTGATAGGTGACATAGGCCACTTTTCTAATTCGATCGAGTTGATGTCGTAAGTCCTCGCGAAAATGGAGGAGGTTACGGACTGGTTGAGGAGATTCTCTTGACCGACAAGTTTGGAAGGGTTGCTGAAGATTGCATCGACGATATTCTGTGCCTCGCTAGCCAGTTTGGTACGGTCGACATTTTCTGAGGTAGCTTGGAGAGTGAGGATGAGCCATTTCAATTGATAAGCCAGTGCAAGGCGCAAACCAGGTTCAGAAAGTTTATCCGCTTCGGTGCGCTTCCATTCCCGAAAATCAACGGTCTTTTTTTGTTGGTCGGTAAAATTGACTTTTTCGATGCAGTTGAGATAAAACTCAATCACAGTATCCTCGCTCTGAATTGCATTCCGGAAAGCAGCCAATGCGATGCCAAATCGTGCGTTCGCCCGCGCATCGGCTGTTTCTTTCATTTTATCAAGATTGTTCAATAACGTTTCGCGGTCGGCGTCGGATAACGCTTCAGCACTTGCATTATGAAGCGTCATCACCGAGCAAACTAAAATTAGGAATGCCTTTCGCATGGTTGTTTTTGTCAGAATAATACTGTCATACCAAGTCGGAAGGTTAAATATCTTCTGGAGATTGCTCTGGGTGCCATGCGCTTTTTCGACGCTTGGATAATTAGGAATTTGCTTTATGCTTTTCGAGTAGCCCATCCACCTATTCATGAATCCGTCGTTCCGTCGTCTTTTGGTGCTAGTCGCTGTTTTTCTTATTGCGTTCGTTGCTGTTTCGGCGATTCAAACTTGGCGTTCTGGCGGAGATCTCCGCAGCTTAATTCCAGGATTTCAAAAAAAGTCGGACCTATTTCATCCCGAATCTTTCACTCTTCCTACAAAAGCTCCGCTGGATTTGAGCAATGTCGAACTTCTCTCGAGCCTGAACAATGAATACGCCTTACTGACCGAAGCGGTGGTGCCATCGGTGATCAGTATTGATACTTCTGGGGTACGCAGTGAACTGCTAGATGGATGGGGTGGGACGCGCGTTCGCAATTATCCAACACAAGGACAAGGTTCTGGCGTGATCGTGACTAGTGAGGGTCATGTGATGACGAACCACCATGTGATCGCTGGGCAACAAAAGATCCACGTCACTCTTCATGGTGGGAAAAATTACACGGCGCACTTGATCGGTGAAGATGCGTTGTTAGATATTGCGGTATTAAAAATCGATGCGAACGAAAAATTTGTCCCACTAAAAATGGGAGACTCGTCACAAGTGAAAGTCGGGCAAATTGTTCTCGCCGTGGGCAATCCTTTCGGTCTCGGTGAGACGGTAACCCAAGGCATTATTTCTGCCAAGGAACGTTCGTTATCAGACAATCAGCGAGATCTTTTCCAGACAGATGCCGCGATCAATCCTGGAAATTCTGGAGGACCACTGGTTAATTTGCGGGGCGAAATTATTGGTATCAATGTAGCAATTTTTTCACCAGACAAACAGAACCCTGGGTTTCAAGGGGTTGGCTTTTCAATTCCATCAAATGATGTTAAAGATGCTCTATTACAGATATTAGAGAGAGGAAGGCCTGTTAGAGGCTTCTTGGGCGTGCAGATGCGTGATCTTAACCCGACGATTCGTGCAGATCTCGGCTACGAAGAAGACGATGGGTGCGCGGTGATTGGCGTCTCTCCTGGATCTCCAGCACTGCTTGCAGGCCTGCAGTCATGGGATGTCGTTCGTTCGGTCAACGATGAGAAAATTCAAACATCCACCGAGTTATTTTCGTTAATCCAGCGTGCCCGTGTGGGTGAAGTAATCACCCTTGGCGTATGGCGTAAGGGTAAGCATTTGCAGCTTAAAGCGACCGTCACGGAAAGTGGTGAGAGCGTGGCGCAAGCCGTGCCACCTCCATTGAACCAAGGCCGCACTCGCGACCCTGAGCAAGTTTTGCAAGAACTAGGCATCCAAGTTCGCGATCTATCCGTTCCAGAGCGGATGCGTGGGTTCCGAGGGGTGGTGGTGACGGGCATGACCGAGCAGAGTCTAGCATTAGAGCAACTGCAGACCGGTGATCTTATTTTTGCGGTCAACAATGCCAGAGTTTCTGGAGCCAATGAGTTTTTCCTTCACCTTGCTGCTTCTGCCGCAGTGCAAGTTACGAGCCTTCATTTGCTTAGAGATGGCAAAATCTCAATAGTTAGTCTACCTGCCCTTGCTCGGAAAAAATAACCCGTATGGAATGAATCCATTAGTTTAATTTTCGTAACGATTGATCGCCATATGCAACGATTCAGGATACCGCACTTTTTTCGCTCTAGCAGTTTTGATCGCAACATTGGCGGTGTTGGCGCCTTAGAAAAATCGCAAACTTATCCTCTTCTAATAAATCCAGATCTTGCGGGGGTAGTAGTGCCACAAGCTCGTAAGCCCATCTTGATCTGGCCTAACGTCCGTGGTTTCGCGAACAACCTTGAGCATCTTGTGACCCAAATTACCAAATGGTTCGAAGCCGGCATCGGTGTCCGTAAAAAATGCCAACTCGAAATCACTACGCGCATTCTTCAAGCTGACCCGGATAAGAAAATCTATCTCAGCGGACACACCAATGCAGTTGGATCCTGCCAAGGTGGATCAATCTCACAGAAACGGGTAACGCAACCCCAACGGGCGCCGAGCAAACTGCAGGACAGAGATACTTTTGGAATTTGAATAAGAAATTCTCATTGCTTTTTGTGGGTCTCAGTAAGTTTATTAAATTTTGCTACGTAAAAAATTTGATACGTATTGTAAAATGGCAGTGCTTCTAGGTTTGTTATGATTTATACTTGTTTTATTTGTACTTTGGCTTTGTTTTTTCTTGGGCTGTGCAGTTGTGGTGTTCAATTCGCTAGCGACGGCAAGCAAGTCACCCTACCTGCCAACTGGAAAAACGCGGCGGGCTTTCCAGTGGCGTCTCCCTCTCAAGACTTAACACGTTGGTGGAAAAGATTCGATGACATCACGCTCACTGATATCATCGCTGAGGCTTTAGTAAATAATCCAGACATGGCATCGGCATCTGCTCGGATCCTTGAGGCAACGTCTCGCCGTAATGCCGAAGCGGCGACACTTTTCCCATATGTCCAAGGATCATCATCGGTGAATTCCAGTGGTACGAATAACGACAATTCTGGCTCTGATTCGAGCTCAAAGTATTCAGCCGGAATCACCGCTTCTTGGGAGGCCGACTTGTTTGGTAAGCGCCGTAATATCGTCGCCGCCGCTTCAGCACGAGTCGGTGCCACGGAGGAGAATTTCCACTCGGTGCAGGCAGCGCTGGCATCCGAAATTGGAATCGCTTACACCCAACTTCGAGTCAATGAGGCCGCCCTCTCTGTGCTGCAGCGTACCATCAAAACTCGGGAGGAAACGTCCCGCCTCGCTTCATGGAGAACCGAGTCTGGCGAGACTGATCTGCTAGAATCTAGCCAAGCTCTCAGCAGCCTTGAGCAAGCCCGTGCGGCTGTGCCTGTGGTACTGCAGGAGATCGGACAATCTCGCAATCTACTCGCCCTTCTTACGGGTCAAGTTCCAGGCAGTTTAGACATCAAACTCGCGTCCGGAAAAAAAACCATTCCCAATCCCGCGTCCAGTCTTGCTGTTGGAATTCCGGCCGACACCATCCGTCAGAGACCCGATGTGCGATTGGCTGGATACGAACTTCTTGCGGCGGCTTCAGATTTACGCGCGGCCGATGCCGAACGATACCCGTCACTTAACCTTACCGGTAGCCTTGGTCTCAACACTTTAAGCTCAGGACGGCTTTTTAATCCGGAAAATGCCACCACTGGAATCATCGTCGGATTGACGGGCCCCATCTTCGATGCCGGGAGGATACGCTCGACCATCAACGCCCAGAGCGCGCGCGAAGAACAAGCTTTTCAAACTTATCGCTCGCTGGTGCTAGCGGCACTCTCCGAGGTGGAAAACTCACTTATTGCTTGTCGCCGTTCCAGTGAGCGTCTCGCAACTCTGGAGAAAGCCACGGCCGCGGCTAGCCAGGCGGCGAAACTTGCTCAACAACGCTACGAAGCCGGTGCCATTGATATACTAACAGTATTAGATTCGCAACGGACGCTACTCAATCTCGAAGATAGCCTTTTTACGGTTCGAGCTAACAGAACAATAGCTTACATTCAACTCTACAAAGCGCTCGGTGGCGGTTGGTCGTAGTTTATCACTTTTTACAACGTAGATTCATGAAAAAAGACGTATCCAGTGGAGAACTTGCCACGATCATTGCCGATGCACGACCTATAAACTCTCGACGTAGGTGGGTCATTGGTATTTCTATCTTTGTTTTGTTAGGACTGATTTTTTGGTTCTTTTCGCGTAATGACGACCACGATACTGGCCCTACCTACGAAACTCAAAACCTCACACGAGGAAATATTTCACTCGTCGTAACTGCAACAGGAAATCTCGCACCAACCAACCAAGTCACTGTTGGCAGTGAACTTTCAGGTACAGTATCAG
>VFJU01000122.1 GCA_009885905.1 Verrucomicrobiota bacterium | reverse complement strand
TTGAGAAAATGAAATCGATAGCAGCTTCACGGATTTTTGGAGAGGCATCCGTAATGGTAAGTCCATGCTGGAGCATGCCGGCACCCGTCCCAACCGCCGCAATCGCGAGTCCATGAGTGGCAGCAAGCGATTTCACCTCCTCTACGGAAATCGTATCTGGACCGGGAAGAAACAATTCTACAGCATCAAAGCCAATGTTGGCCGCCGTTGCGAAAGCTTCCGCCAGCGGGGCACGAAGGACGAATGGTCCGTTGGCGGCTTCTGGCACCTGGCAGACTGTGATTGAAGTTTTCAATTCATCATTCTTGCGGATGATTCGAAGTTTTAAAATCGAAAAATCATAGCGTATTCTAAAATGATGACCTAAAATGCTATTACTTTAATGGACATCCCAAAAGGTACAATTATTCCCCCTGCAGGTCGTCCCAGTTGGGGCGGAGGAGATGGATTACCATTGATTTACCTTGGTTGGGGACGACGTGATTTCGCAACTGCGCCCCTTGGGATGCACTTCGACCTTGGGACAAATTATTTCGTTCTTTTGGAGGGAGAAATTGTTGTCGTGACAGTATCTGGGAGTCGTACGGTGCACGGTCCTGCAGCGCTCATTTTTGACACACATGCAGCTTTTGGGATTTCACAGTTGGTCAGTGGCACCGTCGACGTACTTGTTTGGATTTGGCAGGGTCAGCCATCGTTGCCAGATTTACGTTCAGAAATAGGAGACTTTGTTGTGCTAGAGTTGAGGCAGGCATCGATTCCTGCTTTGGTAGTTTTGCATGATCGCTGTCGCAACGAAGTCGCACTTGCTGATGATCAATTACCGCGAACACTTATTGCATTACGTAATTTGTTAGATGTTGAGATTCACCGCGGACATCAGGCTGGCCCTGCTCAAGATGAGATGCGTTGGAAATTAGCCCTTGCATGGATGACTGGGAATCTAGCGATTCATGCACCCGTTCCTGCACTTTGTGACTATTTACGGATGTCGCCCAGCACGCTGCATCGTTTTTTTTGGACTAGGACTGGATCTTCGCCCGGTAAATATTTCCGTAGAATGAAACTTGATGAGGCTGTTAGGCTTATCAATACCGAAGGCTGGCAGGTTAAGGCCGTGGCTTTCCATTTGGGTTATCGTCACGCGAATGATCTCAGTCGTGCAATGCGTAGCACCGTGAGCGAACACTAGGATAGGCGATCTCGGAAATCAGCATAGCCGAACTCTCGCAGAATTTCTAAGTCCCCATTCTCGTGCTGAAGTGCGATCGAGGGATGTTTGACACCGTTAAAGGTGGTGGTCTTAACCATCGTGTAATGAGCCATGTCATCAAAAACTAAAGTATCTCCAATCGTAAGTTCGCGGTGAAAAGAATAGTCGCCGAATATGTCACCCGCCAAGCAGGTAGGGCCTCCTAGGCGGTACGTAAAACGCGGGTTTGATGTATGAACCGCAGCTTCAATAGAGCGTTCAGGTTCACCCGCGGCATGATAGATTTCCTCTCTGAAAACCACGCACGGAGCGCTGTCTGATTGTTCGCTATCGACTAAAAACACATCGGGACGATAAGGCATTTCTAACACATCAGGCATATGACCCGTGGCTGAAATATTAAGAATGGCCATGTGATGACCGCCTGAATCAAAGACGTCCATTACGGTCGCACGGAGAACTCCTGTATGAATGGCCACCGCCTCTCCTGGTTCTAACCAGACTTCGACTTGATATTTTTCTTGGGTGTTACGCACCAAGTGGATGAGACGTTCACGGTCGTAAAATGTCTTAGTAATCCAATGACCCCCGCCCATGTTCAAATATTTAAACTGTGGGTCATGCAATAAATATCCAAACTTCTCATCCACTACGTTGAGAGTTTTTTCCAAGGCGTCTGAGTTTTGTTCACAAAGCGTGTGAAAATGCAGTCCTGATAAACCACGAAGGTCGGCTCCAACTAACTGCTCAGCGATAATGCCAAGTCGTGAACCCGCGACACATGGGTCGTATAGGGCGGTCTCGCCAGTCGAAAATTCTGGATTGATTCGCAAACCGCAAACCAACTCGCCTCGCACGAACCTCGGATGTTCCATCACCCTATCGCGAAAGCGGTACCATTGCGAAAGCGAGTTGAAATCAAGATGATGACTGAATTCACAAAGTGCTGTGATATCCACATCATCGTAGGCGGGGGAATAGGTGATCAGGTGCTTGCCAAAATGATCACGCGCTAATTGCGCTTCCCAAAGACCTGAAGCGCAGCATCCATCGAGGTCATCTGCGAAATATTTAAACGACTTCCAGCACGAAAATCCTTTCAGCGCAAGGACCACTCGGCAGCCTGTGGCTTCTTTGATGGACCGTAATATCGCGGTGTTTCTTTTTAGGGCGGCGGTCGAAATAACAAACATAGCGAATGCCAATGAATCAGAAGGCTAACCCTCTTGGAATCCAGTTGTTTTCTTTTTTCGTAGCAGATTAGTTTTAAACGAATGCTTAAAACGATTTTACATAAATTCTTTTTGGGAATTGAATTTATACTATACGATTATGATCAATAAGTTATAAACTTATTTACGTTAATTCACATTCATTCACAAAGTGCCAAGATTGACCTTGGTTGCGGACTCCCGCAAAAGGTAAAGCACCAACATGGCAGTCGATATCAAACCAGCACCCAGTTTCCGCAAGACCGCAGAACTTCAACAGGGAGCGACAGCGGTGGACGACGTGACGCGTGCTCTGCCGCATGCTCTAGGGCCTGAGAAAAGTTTGCTTTCGTCGATGTTGCAGGACCCACAGGAATACATCGGCGTAGCGATCGAGGAAAAGCTGACACTGGAACACTTCTATCTGCCCTCTCACTCGACGTTGTTTGGATTTCTCATCGAGTTGTTTGAAGGCGGTAACGAAGTCGAACTGGTCTCGCTGGTTCAGAGATTGTTAGACCGAGGCTTGCTTGACCGTGTGGGAGGGCCATCTGCTTTGACCGATCTCTACACTTATGCGCCGAGTCCCGGGCATTTCCGTCACCATCTACAGCATGTCAAAGACAAGTTCGTATTGCGTTCAATTATTCAAAATTCTAACGAGGCGATTGCTCAAGCATATGATGCACCTGACGAAGTTGCCGCGTTGCTCGACTCAGTAGAAGCGAAAGTCTTGGCTATTCGCGAGGGTTCGGAAAACAATAAATCTCCAACGATTAAGCAGTCGGTTAGTGATGTTCTTGAACAGTTTGAAAAACGCATTGCGGGAGAGAAAGGTGATCAGGGACTATCCACTGGATTTGAAGTATTGGATCGCATGAGTAGCGGTCTAAAAGCTGGTGAAATGTTCGTTGTCGCCGCTCGTCCATCGATGGGTAAGACGTCATTTATGATGAACATGGTCGAGCATATCTGTATCGATCAAAGCATGCCATGCATGGTTTTTTCATGTGAAATGAGTGCCTTCCAGTTGGTTCAACGTCTGGTTTTTTCTCGTGCCAAATTTGCGATGAGTAAACTTTCTCGCGGCTACAGTCCGGAAAAAGGCGACCTCCAGCGGTTCAAGCGTGCCGCCATTGAGATATCTGGAGCTAAACTTTTTATCGACGATACAGCAGGAATTTCTATCAACGAACTTCGAGCAAAAGCGCGAAGAAAAAAGCGCGACGAAGATATCAAGTTTATTGCGATTGATTATCTCCAGTTGATGCGGTCGCGATCGAAGCAGGCTGAGAATTCTCGCGAACGGGAAATTGCTGAGATTTCGGCAGGGATCAAGGGGTTAGCAAAAGAGTTAGAGATTCCGATTTGTATTCTTGCTCAGTTAAACCGTGGACCGGAAAGTCGTGCTGGAAAAAGTTTGGGTATACCGCGAATGTCAGATTTGCGCGAATCTGGCTCAATCGAACAGGACGCCGACATGGTCGGGTTGCTTTATCGGTCTGCATATTATGCCGAGAACGAAGAGGAGCGAGAAGCGGAGGCGGGCAAAGCTGAGTTAGTTCTGGCAAAGAACCGAAACGGTGAAACTGGCAGCGTTCCATTGACTTTCATCGCAGACTTGATGCGCTTCGAAACCGGCATACCCGCCCGTGAGTCGGACGGATGATTTAATTCAAGGCAAACCAGGCTTGATTCGAGATTTGAGTGATTGCTGCCAGACGGATGTATCAGGCTGTAGCAGAGCATTCACAGAAATTTCTGATAGGTGATGAGTTTTTACGAGGTGGGCAAGCAGCACAAGCGATGCCACGGCGTCGAAAAGCGCGTCATGCCAACCCTTAGAAGGAACGAGTGTTTCGATGCTGGTAGTAAGTTCGTGAGTTTCGCATAGTGCGCCGAGTGAATAGTCTGTTAGATTTGGCCAAGCGGCACGGGCGAGGAGTAACGTGTCGATCCACGGACCGAATCCGTGACCCGGAAAGGCGCGAAGGAAACGTTTTTCAGTTCCTTTGCCGTGAGCGACTGCGATTGCGCCGGTGAGTCGTTGTTTAAGCTCCGGCCATAACGAGAGTAAAGAAGGGGCATCGACAAGTTGTTGTGGACGAATTCCGTGAACTTTTCTTGCGGCCCATTGAATGGGTTGGTCGGTGAAAAGATAAGAAACAAATGGGTTGGTGTGACCACATTCTATCGTCCAACTGGCGAGTCCGATTTGGACTGGGCTGTCAGTTTTTCCACGTGTGGCACCCGCCGATTCGAAATCGATCGCGGTAAATAGGCAGTGACGGACAAGTGGCATACGCTGTACCTTTTTACTATCATCCGCGGTTGAAGATCGTGCAAGCATTGCTCGCAGGTCTGAGTGCTTCGCTTGCTTTTCTTCTTTGCTGATGTGCGATAAAACGAGATGTTGATTTGGATGATTCGATTCGGCGAATTTTTAGCAAGTGAGGTAGCGAATGTGTCGCCATTATTTGCGTTACTGACGCTTGTTTTGCTACTGGCAGTTTTGATTTCTTTGATACTGGTGAAGTTCAAACAAAGCCTGCTGGTTGGTTACTTGCTCAGTGGCGTGTTGATTGGGAATTCAGGATTGTTGTGGATCGCTGGCTTGCACAAGGGCAGCAGCGTGATCACAAACTTTGCCGAAATCGGAGTGGTTTTGTTGATGTTTACATTGGGCATCGAATTCTCACTCAGTGAACTCCGACACTTATGGCGGACGGCATTGATCGGGGGTGGTTTACAAGTCACCATCACAGCGGCGATGGTGGGAACTCTAGCAATGGCTTGGGGATTTCCTGTGGCGGACAGTATTGTGTTAGGAGTCGCGGTGGCATTGAGTTCCACGGCGGTGGCGATGATGTCGTTCCACGAATTAAAACAAGAGAACAACCCAGGCGCTCGTGCCAGCTTGGCGATTGCCTTATTTCAGGATATTTTGGTAATCGTATTTTTCCTCGCGATGCCAGCAATTTATGATCGAGGCGAGGGGGGTGTTGCGGAGCAGATCGGATTCGCTTTGGTCAAAGGCGGATTGTTTCTCTTGGGGGCATGGTTGTTAGGTCGTTACGGTTTGACGCCTTTGTTGAATGCGGTG
This sequence comes from Verrucomicrobiota bacterium, assembly GCA_009885905.1. GTDB lineage: Bacteria > Verrucomicrobiota > Verrucomicrobiia > Verrucomicrobiales > Akkermansiaceae > Luteolibacter. Next base: position 281 of record VFJU01000122.1, on the reverse strand, counting down.
GCGCGCACTCGAAGCCGTGAGTTATTTACGCTCACTGTCATTTCGCTGTGCGCGGGTGTTGCATTTGCGGGTGGGAAATTAAATCTGTCATTTGCGTTGGGCGCATTTGCCGCAGGCCTAGTGGTCAGTGAGTCGATTTACAGTCATCGAATTTTATCCGATATTCTTCCATTCAAAGATCTTTTCGTCGCGCTATTTTTCATTTCCATGGGATTGTTAATCGACGTCTCGGTGATTGCGTCGGACTGGCCTAGGGTCTTAGTGGGTAGCTTGATGATTCT
>VFJU01000243.1 GCA_009885905.1 Verrucomicrobiota bacterium | reverse complement strand
CGCGCCGGACAATGAGATCGTCTTGGTTTTCCACTCGCCACTGTCAGTATTTTTGACACTTGCGGCGCCAACTTTTCCTGAGAGTCCGATCGACCAAGATCCAGTGCCCTTGTCGAGGTAGGTGACCGTGACGCTGACATTTTTGGCATTGAAGGCCGGATCGAGCTGGAATCGCATTTGCTTCTTGCCGGACTGATTTTCAAAGCCGCGACCGAAGCGGCCATAGATCGTCTCGTCGATGTTCCAGCGGCCGACATCGCCGGAGCCCGCGTCGATCTGCGTCAGGAAGCGCGAATAGTTGCCCGGCAAAGTTCCCCAGCCCACGTCGTTGACCCCTTTGCTCTTGCGGTTGTTCATGCCGCCGCTTGCCGCCTTATCGGGATCGTCCATGCGCGCGCCGTAGGCGGAGTAGGGTTTGACGATGCTGAGGTAGCGTTCCACATCCTTTTTTTGTCCGGACTTTCCGCCAAATTTTGCGGCCGGGAATCGTTCGAAGTTGGAGGCGTCGAGTCCGTCACGCAGCGTGCAGAAGGCGCTCGGTGCGGTCGCCGGATCCTTGTGACCGGCGTACTTGTTGAAGAAAGCGCAGGCAGGCCAATTGGCTTTGTCCTTCAACGCCTGGGAGGGAATGTTCCAGATATCTAGCCGGCAATGAGTTGCAAAGATCCCCGACCAGTAGAGGGCTTGGGGAATGTTGCGCTTCGACCAGCCCATTTCGAACAACTCGCCGTCCATCTCCCCACGCATGAGCACCGACTTGCCGCGTTTTTTTGCTTCCGCTTCGATAGCGGCATGCATGGCCAGACGCTCGTCATTATCGCTGACGATGTAGCCGTGACTGAACATGCCCTGTTTCAAAGCGATGACGTCCATGTTATCGAGCAGCCACTTGGATTGCGAACCGCCATTGGCGTCGGAGTTCACCAGAATCGGGATTCCGGGAACGGCCTTGCGGTAGTTTTTCCATGTTTCCAGCCGGAAATCGTTCCATGCCGCATCGGAGATGGAGAATTTTTTATCCAGCGCCTCACCCTTGTAGGGTTGACCATCACCGGTGGATCCCTCGGCGCACTGCACAAATACAATGCGCTCGCGCAGTGGTAGCGGCAAGGAATTCACATATTTACCGAAAGCCTCAATCAGCCCGAAGAATCCCTTCTTGTACTCGGGGTGCAGGTAGTAGGGATATTTGCTCTGCTTATCCGTTTTTTTACCCAATGCATTGACCGCCCGGTCCGTCGTCACCAGGGGGACGCCCTTTTCGTAGATCCAATCAGGCGCATCCGGACCGACCCAGATCATCAGCGTGACATATAGACCATCCGCAGACGCGGCCTTGAGCGGCTTGCCGATTTTTTCTTCGAACGCGAATTTTCCCGGCGTCGGCTCCAGCAAATTCCATTTCAGGATGAGCGGGACGCTTCGCAGTTCCGCACAATCCGCCTGTGAAATATCCCCGGGCTTCCAGCCGGCCCAGCTGGATATACCATAGCCCGGTTTCGCCTCCACCGCTGAGCCAGTCGCCGCGGTGACTAGCAAACACATATAGAGAATAGTGATAATTTTTTTCATGATAGATAACGATTAAAGTGAAATGGGAAGCTAAGGTTGCGAATCGGAATGAGATTATTCCTCATCGCCCTTTTTGCCTTCCGATCTCATCTTCTTTTTGTCGGCGGCGGAAAGCTTATTGTTTGGTGAGTCCGGTTCATTCTGAGTGGGGAGATATTTTTGAAAGCCGGCGATGATCTCTTTGGATTCGGGATTGGCAGCCAGGTTTTTGCGTTCCATGGGATCCGTGGAGTGGTCGTAGAGTTCCTCGGCTCCATCGGCCTTGCCGCCATACCACGTGTAGCGGTAGCGGCCATCGGTTAGCGAGTGGTTCTTGTATTGATAGGTGGTCAGCGTGGGGTGGTTCCACTCCATCGTCGGGTTCTTCAGCAACGGCGCAAAGCTGCGACCTTCGTTTTCCGGATTGGCAGGCAGACCGCACAGCTCCACGAGCGTGGGATACATGTCGAGCAGGTTGACTACGCCATCGCATTTGACATCGGGTTTCGCTACGCCGGGCACGCTGACGATCAGCGGCACCCGGTCCGACTCTTCCCACAGATCGGTCTTACCATATTTCGTCTTTTCGCCCAGATGCCAACCGTGGTCGCCCCAGAGCATGATGATGGTGTTTTCGGCATATTTGCTCTTCGCCAGCGCGTCAAACAACACGCCGAGACAGTGATCCGCATAACTGATATTCGCCAGATAGGCTCGCTGCGCCTGTTTATGCAGATTGGCCTTATCAATCGCCGCGAAAGAACCGATACTCGACTTGAAGATCGGCTTGCCGTCCTTGCGCACGATATCATCGAGATCGTCGCGGAAAATTTCCGTCGGGATGATTTTATCGAGCGGATAGAGGTCGAAAAATTGCTGCGGCACAATCCACGGCAAATGGGGTTTGGAGACGCCCAGGGCTAAAAAGAACGGCTTGCCGTCAAAATCGCGTTGGAGCTGATCTGCTGCCCATTTGCAGGCCAGGTAGTCCTTGGTCTCCTCGACCGGCGCCTTGCAGGCCCCCCAGCGCGCCGTTTCCTTTTCCTCGCCTTTTTCTTGGGGCTCATCTTGGGATTTCACGCCTAAAACCGATGAGGGCGATTCCTCCCAGAGCATGCCCTTGTTGCCGCCACCGATACTGGCAACTTGCTGAAACGCCCACTGGCCCTCATCCATGCCGGTCGCCGACGGGTGTTTGTGAAAGATTTTCCCAGCGGAGAGGGTGAAATAGCCGTTCTTGCTAAAATACTCCGGTAGGGTGACGACATCCTTTGCTTTCGGCGCGTTCTTGATGTTTTGACGGTTGCCGTAGATACCGGTCGAGGCGGCCCGCTTGCCGGTCAGCAGTGCCGAGCGGGATGGACAGCAAACCGTTGAGGCGCAATAGGCCTTGTTCATTACCATCGCCCGCTGTTTTGCAAGTCGATCCATGTTGGGGGTGATCGCCTGCGGGTTGCCGCCGAGACATCCGACCCAGTCATTCATATCGTCAACGGCGATGAACAAGACGTTGTAGGGCTTGGTGGGTTTGTCAGGGCTGGTTTGTGCGATCGCTGCCGACGTCAGCGAGAGAGCGGCGAGGACTGGTAGTAGTTTCATGGAGAGTGATTACTTGGATTGTTGGAAAAATAGTTCGCATCAGCGATTTTCTGCGCGCACGCCGTGAGGGTGAAATCACCCGAACACACCGAGTAGATCGAGCATTGTGGACGCGGCAGTTTTGTCAATGTCGTGGTTATCAGCAGATTTGGTGCAAGCAGTGGCATGGCTGCCGCCTTCCAATGTGGCACGAAGAGGGACATGATTGGATAGGTGTGCTGATTTAAAAGGATTCGGACGGTTTACTCACTGGCCCCATGGGCTCGCGCTTTTTCAAGCTAGGGGAAGGTCCGTCGGTTCAGTTTCATTCACCGCACGATCTCGCGATGATGGACATGCAATTTAATTTGGAGTGGG
>VFJU01000467.1 GCA_009885905.1 Verrucomicrobiota bacterium | reverse complement strand
GCGATCTGTACTTTGGCCTTTTCCTTCGCTTGGCGCTCGGAGACGAAGCCCATACCGCCGACGACGAGGCCGGCGAGGATGACAATGATGGTGATGACCGCCATCAACTCGATGAGTGTGAAAGCTGCCTGACCGCGTCGTGAATTCGTTTTCATGATCCGTGGATTTTAAATGATTTAGGAAGGTACCAGCGACTTACTGGTTACCCATCGTCGAGATCATCTTAATCAATGGCAGGAACAATGCAAACACGACCGCACCGACAATGAGGGCGAGGATCACGATCATGATCGGCTCAAGGATCGAGGTGAGGGCGGTGACGGCATTGTCGACTTCGTCGTCGTAGACATCGGCGACTTTCAGGAGCATTTCCGGGAGTTGTCCGGTTTCCTCTCCGACGTCGACCATCGAGATGACCATGTTCGGGAAAACGCCAGAAGCTTGGAGCGGGGTGACGATGGTTTCACCTTCCTTGACGGCTTCGTGGACCTTTTCGATGGCGTGGGAGATGACCACATTTCCTGCGGTGTCGCGGGTGATGTTGAGGGCTTGGAGGATAGGGACACCGGATGTCACCAGAGTGCCGAGCGTGCGGGAGAAGCGGGACACCGCGCTCTTACGCTGGATGTCGCCGAGAATTGGCATTTTCAACTTCATGTTGTCGATGATCACGCGCCCCCCGCTGGTGCGGCCCCAGAGATTGAAGAGGAAGACGCCGATGCCGAACATGATGAAGACGAAGACCACGTTGGGCACGAAGAGCGGCCGGGCGAGGAAAAACTCGGACATACCGAAGACGATCTTAGAAATGAGCGGCAACTCGGAGTCTGTGTTGGTGAACATTTCCTTGAACTTCGGAACGATGAAAATCATCAGGAAAACCAAAATCGCAACCGCGATGAACATAACGATCACCGGATAGACCATGGCGGAAACGATCTTGTTTTTGAGCTTCTGGGCCTTTTCCTGATACTCGGCAAGACGATTGAGGACAATTTCAAGAACACCACCTAGCTCACCGGCTTTGACCATGTTCACATAGAGCTTGTTGAAAATCTTCGGGTGCTGGGCGAGCGACT
>VFJU01000211.1 GCA_009885905.1 Verrucomicrobiota bacterium | reverse complement strand
TGACACCTCTTGCAATTGCTCCGCAACGCTTGCGATGCAATCACCGATAAAGCGCCCGTAGTTCAAACTCGGAGTGATGATCGTGAAGTTCATGAGTCAAGGAGCGTGGACGTCTCGCCCACATTGTTTTTGTACGACATCCAATCGGGATTGAAAATCATTTAGCGTGTGGGCGAGACTGAATTCCACCAATCCAAAATTCATCATTCATCATTCAAAATCCCGGAGAGCAGCATCGCCGTCTATTTGGTAAAGATCACATTGCAGTTCGCTCCGTAGCGTAGGAGCTTTGGAAATTTTCGGAATAGCCACGAGTCGATTCGATGAACCGCACTTGATAGAAATTTAAATCGGTCGGAAACACCCTTCATTGGGTAGCCTAACAAATTAAACATTTGCACTTCGCAAGACGAGAAGTGTGAAGTTGCTCGTTCGAATTGAGAGAGGTACAAATTGCTCTCGTCACCCAACTCGCCTTGTGCCATGCGGACGGCGCGGATCGCCGCGACCAGCAAATTATGCCCCATCGGCTCGAAGATGAAAACGAAGCGTCCGCCCGGCTTGAGGACGCGTGACACTTGGACACACAGGCCATCGATATCGTGTGCTAAGTGGTGAAGTGCGGCTTGTCCCCAAACTAAATCGAATGACGCCTCTTCGTATGCGGATAAATCAAACGCATCGCCCGCGACGTATGACAGACCCGGAAGGCGCTTCATTCGCTCTTCAATCTCGGGTCCTGATGCCGCATAGAGGTCGAGGCCGATCACTTCGGCATGTGGAAAGGTTTCAGCCAAACCCGCAGCAAGTTTGCCAAAGCCTCCGCAAATTTCTAACGCGCGTTTGCCGCTCAGATCGATTCTACAAAGTTCGCTGTATCCCGCGAGAAACAGTGGGCGGTCTGATGGTGGAAATCCTCCGACGCCTGGCATCATCACCTCGGCACGAGAATCAAAGGGGGCTTCAGGATGTTTGAGTTGGATTGGCATGGAACGTGTTGTTTAGAAAATATTTATTTGCGGCTGAGATGACGCACGAACGATTTCTCTTGATCCTAAAATGATTAGAAGTCCAAGCGAGATTGCGGAAACACAGAAGCCTAGAGTCCTTAGTGGTGGATCATATCGCATTTCAATGGATGTTGCGTGATCGAACGTGGTGTTCTCTATCAGCATACTTGAGTCCGAAGCTCGATCGACTGACAGCCAGGTAGGGGATGGCGCGATGCGGAATTTCCACCCGTCCGCTTGGTTTTCCGCAAGGCGGATCCATCGAACTCCGACCGGAACCTCTAGCAAACGGCTGTTTTCCTTGCCGGAAGTTTCACGAACCACGAGCGTACTGGGCCACTCACCCGTGAAAAAGGCATTCTTGTCCTCATTCGTTCGAAAGCCCGCGTATCTTGGCATCTTTTTAGCATTCTCGTAGAGTACCATCGAAGAACTTTTCCAAACCGGCTTCCAATCGAGTGATACTTTTGGATTGCTTGGCCAAGTGATGAGGTGACTCACGCCTAATCGTCCGAGCTTATCTGCGTCGCCCGAGAATTCACCAGGCAGTAGCATTCCGTTAGGAATAATACTATCGTATCCATTATCTGTGGCGATACCATATGCTGATAGAGTGTTAGGAATAAAAGGAGTGCGAGCCATATGAGCATTAGGATGCATCAAGGTGGTCACCCTACCTTCGTGCCCCACTTTTGATTTTAACACTTCGGATTCTGGAGTCGCGGGAAAGAGTGCATATTGGTGGGGGTCGCTCCAGACGATCCAGCGCGATCCAAACAAAGTCACTTCTCCAATGATTGCCAGGGCGACGATCCACGCACCTTTGTTCCGCCACCTAGTATTTTCCGAAGCCGTCCACCTTAAACCCGCCAAGCTGGCTCCAAATAAAAGTAAGGGCAAAAGCTGTTGCGGACTCCAGATGAAAAGATCTGCAAGAAAATGATCGGTTCGCTGTGAGATCCATTCGCCAAAGTAACCGAAAGAACTGCCCTTGCCTTCAATGATGATCTTTGCGCGGAGTTGGGTAAGAAGATCAGACTTAAAATACAGCAACAAACTTAGGCTTGTCCAAGCGGTGATCCCTAAAGCGACCAACCATCCGGTAACCCTGAAAACTGCTAATCTCGTTTGGCGGTTAGCATTTTCCATGAAATGGGCAAATGCTAGAATTCCCCCGAGAATGAAAAGCATGAACAGTCGCTGATAGAGAGTTCTCACCAAGGGGGTGAGAGGCAGAAGCAGTCCAAAGACAATTAAGAGACGAGCAAGTAATGGTGATTCTTTTCTCCACGGAGCGAGAAAGGCGATAAGTACCGGTAACGAGCCAAAATAGGCGATGTAGAATAATTCGCTTTTAAAAATCTTGAGCAAATCGATTGAATTACAGCGACCTAGTAATGACGGAAAAACTTGGAATGGATAGGCCGCGAGGTTGAAAAGCGGTTGGAGCCAGCCGTGCGGATAGATTCCGTTTCCGGCATTGGCGTTCATGCCAGTGTGTAGCCCGAGTCGGTTACTTGTTAGAAATGCGTCGGTGCATGGAATGAACATCATCCCCGCCAGACCTGCGCCGAGCAGTCCCCATACGGCGTAGCGCCCGAGTCGGCGCAACTGTGAGGCAGGTTTGAATTTTGAATGTTGGAGAATCGCTTCCTCTAACCACATCGCCGCCACAGCCAAGGCCACAAGCGCGGCGTGTTGAAGTGTGCCCCCGAGAAAAGCCATGCCGATGAACAATGGGACCGCCGCCCAGTAGTTCCGATTCCCGCGCCGATATCCATCGATCGCCCAGAGGATCCACGGCACCCAACAGAAAGAACTCAGTGCCCAACGGTGATAGATCCAGGTCACGAATTGCGAGTTTGCCGCATAAGCCAAGCCGCCACAAGCGGCCCAAAGCCCGCTTATAGACCGTCCTCTTAAAAACAAATACATGCCAATGACCGCGAGCATGACCTGCCCCATCAGTCCGAGATGCCATGCCGTCCAGAAACCGAACCAGCGGTGGAGCTGCATGGTCCAGTCGTAGTATAGCGCCATCGTATTGGCGTACTGGGCGGTCCCTCCATAAGTCAATGAACTCCATCCAAGCCAGCCCTCTTTGGCATAACTTTCGGCGGCGACCATTCGATAGACCAAGTATTGGTCTACGGCATCCGAAACGATGTGATTTTTAGCAAAGTGTGTTTCATTACCATCCCGCCACGGACTCATCATTTCGTTTTGAAGATCTAGCGGGGCTAAATTTTTCCCGCCAATCCACCATGGAGAAAACCACGCGAGAACTACAAGTAGGCAGACGAGTGGTGGGAGGAATGATTTTGAATTTTCGATTTTCAATGCTGAATTGATGAGGTTGGGGCCGCGAATGAACCGGTAGGGCTGACCCTCCGCAGTCCGCCGACTTGTCCGCCGAATGGCGATGCGAATGCGAGGCGCTTGAGAAGCGAAAGAAAAGCGCGAAGCTTTTACTTTTCTCTAACTAGATCACTCTCGGGGGGAGAGCCACGGCCGACCACGGAGGGTCAGCCCTACCGTTGGTAGGGCCAATCTTTCGGATTGGCGACCAGTCCCGCCCGCACGGGATTCATGCGGATGTATTCCGCTTTTTCCCGTGCTGATTCCCACCCACGGACCCGATGATCAAAGAAATCGCGCTGCCATCGGATGCCATGTTGGCTGGCCATCCACGACTTCATTGCGGTGACAACCTGGACCATCGGCTTGACCCCGGGAAAACCGAGCAGGGCATGAAAATGGTCCGGCATGGCCAAGGCTAGGCGGCAAGTCAGCTCCCCCGAAAATTCCTTTAGGGCAAGTGCCTCGTCGATGGCTTGCCAGATCCCAGCATTCGCAAGCTGATTCGAGCCTCTCGGCACACAACAGATCGTGATGAAATAGACCTCGCCTTCAGGGTTCGCCGAAGCCAGTGACCCGCCGTCGTGAGGAAGATGCTTGCGTCCGATGGTGTCCATTGTGAAATCCGGTAGGGCTGACCCTCCGCGGTCCGCCGACTTGTCCGCCGAATGGCGGTGCGAATGCGAGGCGCTTGAGAAGAGAGAGAAAAGTGCGAAGCTTTTACTTTTCTCTAACTAGATCACTCTCGGGGGGAGTTACGGCCAACCACGGAGGGTCAGCCCTACCTAAAAATGGATTCAGTTCATCACCGATACCTCCACACCGCCCACAGCGCTTTCAGCCCATCCTGCCAGTTGATCTTCTTTCCCTCGCTGAGCTTGCGCGGGTGATACGAAACCGGAACCTCACGAATATGGAAACCAATGCGGAGGACTTTCATCGTGATTTCCGGTTCCCATGCAAAATCATCAGATTCGATGTGGATTCCTGTTAAAGCATCGCGATGGAAACACTTGTAACAGGTCGGTTCGTCTGTGAGATGGGCACCGCTCAACAGGTTGGTCCATTTGGTGATAGCCACTCCGCCGAGGTAGGCCATCAAATAGGAATGCGGATGCTTGCCGGTGATGAGTCCGCAGACACCGGATCGTTCGAGTTCTTTTTCCCGTAGGATTCTCGATCCATAGACCACTTTGCTCTCGCCGGCCACGATCGGCTGGATGACCTCACGTATGTCCTCTGGATCATACTCGAGGTCGGCATCCTGGATGATGAGAATCTCTCCTTTGGCCGCTTCGAACCCAGTCCGCACGGCAGCCCCTTTGCCGCGGTTTGCGGGGTGACGCAGCAGGTGTATTTTGGCTTCCGGGTGATGAGCAATGAACTCCTTGATCACTGCGTAGGTCGCGTCCGATGATCCATCGTCCACCACGATGATTTCCTTCTGCATACCGCCATTCAAACGCAGTGCAATCACTTTTTCTAACAGTTTGCAGATGAGTTTTTCCTCGTTAAAGACAGGAATGACAATGGATAGAAGCATGGGGTTGGTAGATGCTTAAGGAGCGGAGTTAGGGCGACACCGCCGTGGCCGCAAAAGGTAGGGCGCTCTCGCCGAGAGCGCAGGCGAAAGAGACGAGAACGTGCAGCCCAAGAAAAACCGGAACGTCGCCCCTGGTCTCGACCGTTCGCCCCACATTCACCGGTTCCTCCGACGGTGAAACCCTACCTAGTAGAATTCAAAATTTAAAAACGCGCTAACTGCCACCGCTTTTCTTCCATGGGTGCCTTAATGCCGTGCGCGTACCAACGCTCCGGCATGATGACCTGCTGCCCGATTTTATCACCCAACCAGGCCGCCCACCACGAATAGGTGCTGTTAGCGATAATGTGATGACTTGTTAGGCTCATCAGGAGTAAATCATGCAGCGGATTATTTGCAGCTTCTCCAGAATCAATCACCTCGGTGTCGGCATCTTGAAATTCGCCACGGCACCAGGCTGGATCATCCGAAAAAATGAAAAAGCGCGCTGCCGGAAGGCGAGCGCGCATTTCATTCATTGACCTTTGATAATAGTCTCGGTCGCACACTTGAAAGATGGGCAACACTAGGTAGTCTTTTCGTCTAACATGAACTGCCACTGAGTTGTCATGTGCTAATTTTACCCGCATACTTTCTTGGATCCGCACCGTGCCCTCAAGTAGATGATTTAACTCCTCTCGCAAGGGTGCCGCAATTTTATTGAAATACAGTGGCGATTGAAAATAGCCAAACAGCATACATTCGGCGGGAGCGTCCAAGAACCGCGCGTCGAAGGATTGATCGTCGCCAGTTTCCCGAAAGATTGGAACGCCTCGGTATTCCCAATAATGTTTGCCCGTGAACCTTCGTAAAGCCCGCGCACCAATCGAGCAGCGCCTAACCACTTTCGCCTTCAAGGGTAGCTTGAGAAAATGGGAAACTTCCGCCCAGCCTTCCGCGTTGAACCACGACGCGTCCATGACTAACGGCACGCCATGTTTCTCCGCCAACACCCGTCCCAGCGCGTACTGGA
>VFJU01000029.1 GCA_009885905.1 Verrucomicrobiota bacterium | reverse complement strand
ATTTTGGAGATATCGACCGAGTTATTAGCTTGCCCGTTTGCAAGGACAGCTCCCGTTGCTCTTTGGTATAAAGACATGGATTTGAACTCTGTGGGATCTGTGATCGCTGCGCCTGCGGATGGTAGAGCAACGTTCGAACCAGCAGCATTCAAATAGGTCCCTGAACCATCAAAAGACTGAGTGATGATCGACACCAAATCCTCGAAATAGCCACCTAGAGGTTTGATCGACAAACTGACCTTGTCGTTCTTAATTCCTGTTACCGCCTCATGTGTGATGACGATCGTGTAATCCGTGTTTAAACTGTAAAGTTTATCGTCGTTGTATTGGGCAGCAACACCCGCATTGAGTCCGAGGGTGAAATTTAACCCGTTTGCGGTTTTTTTGATATAAATTCGATCATAAGATGTTCCCGAAAACGGCGTAAGTGGTGAAAATCCAAGGATATAATCCCCGTTGCCGGTGTTACTTCGATAAGCATTGAGTACCTTCAAATCGAAGCGTGAATAAGTTTTGTTTCCCGCTGTCGCAAAAGAAACCGGCGTTAAAGGCCTACCTACTTGCTGGTAATTTGTACCAAACCGTACTTGCGCCACGCTGGGGGCCGAGGATATCAATAGCGGACCCGTTGATCCATTAGCAATCGTGGTCCAAGAATCGGCGCCAGACAAGTTCCCGGGAGTGTATGTGGAAAAATCGATGGTTTCAGCCGCCCAAATCGGTGCGAGAAAAATGAATGTTAGTAAAAATACAGTCATTGATAATGGACGTGAATAGATTTTTGGACTGTTAAATTCAGTATTTGAAAAAAGCATTGTAGATTTGGAGTATAGCAGTTGCATCATTTGAAATATGGTAGTTGTAAATCTTTTAAGCTATTTCTGTGGTGGAGGAGGTTCAAGATCTTTTAACCACTCGACACCGCTACTAGCAGACCGCGCCGGATCATCTCTAAATAACGAATCAAGATCTTTTTCCGATAGGCTGGAAATGTTGGGAGCGCTTTCTAACGCGAGGTAGCGAACCAAGCTGGATCTAAGTTGCCGGCACATGGGATCTGATATTCCCTTATGGGTTAGATCTGCAGCACTGACGATCAGATGGCCTTCACCGACGCGGGCTTCAAAGACGAGGGCAAGTTTTTGATTGCGTGAAAATGAGTCGATGACCTGTACGATTGGTCTTTGTTGTAGTTTGACTTGATCAAGTACAACTGCTCCTGGGGATGGAGATAGAATGCTCCACCACTGCCAGTCGCTATGACCTGATGTTGGAAATTCAGCTAAAGCCGGGTGTTGGCTTTGAATTAGTAGCCCCATGGTTCCGGATTGGTTGGTGAAGTAGACAGGACTCCAAAATGCGGGTAAAAAGGCGGTGTCCTGCCGTTTAAGAATGGAAGTTTGGTTTGGGCAATATAGCACTTTACCCGCATGTTTGAGCAATTTTTTTGCATGGCTGATCGAGTCTGTCACCACCACTGATTTGGGTTCGGGAGGAGATTTAGCCGGAATGATCCAGAGGCTCCATGAGTTGGACGCGTTCGCCTCTGGAGCGTTAATGCGTAAAGTCGCTAAGGTGGCCCTAGTGACCTCCGCCAGCGCGATGCTTATGGTGCCGGCTGGGATGCAGGCTCCTAGCGTTAGATTTAAAGTTGGCAGTGTTCCACGGGCAATCACGCCAGATTCTTTTGTGGTGATTTCCCATACCGGGTGGACATTAGAAATAGTGTTTTCCGAGTGATTTACAAATTCAACGGTTGCGGCAAATTCCTCGTCGTTGGTGTAAACGCGCTTGGCCATCCGAGCGAGTGGTACGACTGGTGCGCAAACCTCACGAAAGTATGAAGGTTCTGCAATCTGCTTTGAGTCCCAGAAGGAATCTAGTAACCCGACGTGAGCTGTGCCTTGTCCGGGATAGTCGTGTAGATCAAGCATTTGGTAACCCGCTAAGGTCTTGCTTCGAAGCGCTAGTTCGATCTCCTGCTTGTATAATTCTGCCGAAAACTTACCAGATGCTTTTGTGAAATCATGGACTTGGTCGATTAATCCATTTCGAGTTAGATCATCACGGATAGCTTCTAAGTTGATGGGGCGGAGCACGCCGGTGTATTTTGATATTTCCGCTAGATTTGGAAATGTCGTCCATTGGCCAATTTCATGTGTGATGAGTGGGCGTGAAGCGCGACCAAGGATGTTTTGAAAATCGATAGATGTGTTTGGCAGTTCGCTGAAGAAACTCTGTCCACGCATTCCTTCGATTTTTCCATCTTTCCTAAAGGCTCGTTCGACAAGAAAATCATCGGCAATCGTGGGTCCATCGCTTTCACCCGATCCTGCCGGTCCGTCAAAAACCCAGAGGCGATTGGACGTCATGGTGTATAAGCGTCGAGTATCAGATATTTTAAGTTCTCGGAGAAAATTTTGGAGAAATTGATACTCTCCGTGTAGTTCATTTCCGAGAGAAAACAGAATCAGCGATGGGTGGTTACCGTAGTTCGCCATGATTTTTTTTGCTTCGTCGCGGACCCACTGTGTTCGCTTGTCGTCGCCTTTCTTTCCAAGGTCGCCAACCCAGAGGGGTAGTTCGGCTTGTAGATATATCCCTTCCTCATCCGCAGCAGTAAAACAAGCATCTGGAGGGCAGTAGGAGTGAAAACGCATGTGATTGAGTCCCCACTCTTTGAGAATCTTGAACAGTCGGCGCCAGCCTTCCACATCCATCGGCGGGTATCCAGTTAGAGGAAATGACGCGCCCTCATGGGTTCCACGTAAAAAGAGCGGAATATCGTTGAGTTCTAGGGAGGGTCCGTTCGTTGCAATCTTGCGAAAACCAAAAGTGACTTCTTCCGTGTGGTTTCCCGTTTCTTTACTCTGAAGGGTAAGGCTTAGTTTATATAGATTTGGATGAAATTCACTCCATGGTGCATCATCTTTTTCGGGTTCGAGCTTCAAGGAAATGACGCCACCCGTTGTGTCCCATTTTACTGACCTACTAATTTTTTGATGGTGTTTTCCATTAGTGAGTTCACCAACGAGTATCCCTTCACCTGATTTTCCTGATAGGTTCCCAATGTGGACTTCGGCGCTAGCCGCCAACGGATTTGGGTCAACCCGAATACTGTCAATCCATGTGATTGGAGACGAACGCAATTCGATTTTTCCAATAATGCCGTTCCAAATACTTTGCGTATCCTCAATGTAGGCGTGCGATCTTCCAGTTTCAAACTGCATTCTGTTATCCACCCGTATGACTAACTGATGTTGACCACAACTTGTGTCTAACGGTAGTTCGAAGATATGCGGGGTACTGAGCGAATTTTGTTTTCCTATTTCTTTGCCATCGATCCAGACTTGGCTTTCCCAAAGAACGCGTTCGAGAAAGAGTGTGACTCGCTTGCCCCGCCAAGTGTCAGGAATATCGATGCTGCGACGATACCACGCTGGCCCGATGAAGGAGTTTTTACGAACAAGGCCAGCAAGACCGGATTTGCTTAAATCCGGATGGGTTTGCAATGGAATCCCAAGACCTGCCTGATCGGTGGTACCTGGAAGTGAAAGTATTTGATCAAACTGCGCCTCTGGAGCTAACCAATTTTGACTGAT
>VFJU01000378.1 GCA_009885905.1 Verrucomicrobiota bacterium | reverse complement strand
AAGCCGACATTAAACCCGACGACGGCCTTCACGACGCTGATGGAGCTTGCCACCAACGTACGCTTGGAAAACTGCCGCGTTCAGACCGAGGTGATCCGTTCGATTCAAAGCCAGCCCGGCAACCGCGATGCCACACCTTTCGCGCAGCATCAAATCCCCGGTCGCATCCACGCGCAGGACTACGACCAAGGAATGAATGGCCATGCCTATTCGGATACCGCATGGGAAAACTATAATCTAACTACTTCTAACTACACCGCGTGGAACGAAGGGTGGTCCTACCGTAACAACGGGGTGGATGTCCAAACTTGCGCCGACGTCTTATCTAACGGATACAGCGTCGGTTGGTTCCTAGCCCCCGAGTGGATGCGCTACACCGTCACGGTCGCCACGCCCGGCACCTACCGCATTGAGCTACGTGTCGCGAAGGGCGGTGGCACTGACGGCAAGTTGGAAATCCAGGACGGCGACGGACTGCGGGTCCTCGCCAGCGCAACGATTCCCGACACCGGCGGAGACGCCACCTATCAGACAGTTGTTTGCAGCGGCGGCTTCGCCAGCGCGGGCACGCAGGCGATCCGCATCGCGAACGTGGCCGGTTCCTACAACATCGCATCCGTGAATTTCATTTGGGAAAATGCCACCGTGCCGCCGACGACTCCGGCGAAGGTTCCAGTCCAGGCCGTGACGCTAAAGGGAAGCAACGGGCTCTACGTGACTTATAGTAACGGAAATAAACTCGCATCCTCCACCGCCACCACCGCAGGGACGAAGGAGCGCTTCACCTTGACCGATGCAGGTGCCGGACGCGTCGCCCTTCGTGCTTCCAATGGCAACTATTTCCGACTTAACGCCAGCGACAGCAAACTCTACGCGGATGCCGCAAGCATCGGCACAGGTGAGCGTTTCCTTCTGAAAAACCTGAGTGGAGCGTTCGCCTTGCAAGGGTCTAACGGTCTTTATGTTTCTTCGGAAGGAGGATCCGCCAACGGTCTAACATGCACACGTACCAACCCATCAGGATGGGAATATTTTCGAGAGGCGGTCGTATCGATCGACTGGGCCACCGCCGCAGTTACGCCCGCAGCGCCTCAGGGACTTGGTGCGGCAGTCACTGGTGTGGCCGCAACGCTCAGCTGGAATCCGGTGTCTGGCGCCTCGCACTACACGGTGAAACGGGCGACCCAATCGGGTGGTCCCTATTCGTCGGTAGGCACCTATCTCACCGAGGCCGAGTTCACGGACCGCTTTGCCCAATATGGGCCCAGGTATTACTACACGGTTGTTGCTTACGCAGGCAGCGTGTTCGGGCCCGCATCGGGAGAAGTCAGTCTCACTATTCCAGGTTTACCCACGGCTTGGATGCGGCAAGATATTGGAAATGTAGGCATCGCAGGATCTTCTAGTTACATCGATGATACGTTCACCGTGAAAGGATCCGGTGCGGACATTTGGGGAAATGGGGATACCTTCTGTTTCGTTTCGCAGACCCTAAGCGGCGATTGCGTGATCACGGCGCGCCTCGTGAGCATGGCCAACACGGACTACTGGGCGAAGGCGGGATTGATGATTCGCGAGTCCAATGCAGCAGGTGCTAAAAATGTTTCGTTGGTGGTTACTCCGTCGCAAGGAGGCACCCGTTTGCAACGGCGGAGCTCCGAGGGAGGAAGTACCTCCGACCAGCAACTCAGCGGAAGTAATGCACCGTTATGGCTGCGGATCGTGCGGAGCGGCAGCACTTTTACCAGCTGGCAATCGAGCGACGGCGAGACTTGGACTAACAGCCAAGCCGTATCCGTCACCATGAACTCAGAAGCTCTGGTCGGACTGGCGGTTACATCTCACAACAACGCCACTCTCAATACCACACTCTTTGACAACGTCAGCCTCACCGTGCTTCCACCTGGAACTTCAAGTTGGAACTCATTTCAAAACGCTTGGTTCTCTGCCTCACAGATTGCCAATTCCAATGTCAGCACATACACTGCGGATGCGAATCAGGACGGCTTGGCAAATTTGTTTTCCTATAGCTCGGGCAACAGTCCATGGATCCAAGCCTCCGTTGCAAACGGCGCTTACCCAACCATCCAAACACTGAATGGATACCTAACAATTACCTACACCCGTTTGAAGGGACGCTTTGATTTTACATGTATCGTCGAGGTTT
>VFJU01000186.1 GCA_009885905.1 Verrucomicrobiota bacterium | reverse complement strand
TGCATCGGGCGCAATTATTTAGACCACGCCATGGAAATGGGTGGAGAAATCCCAGCGGAACCTACCGTTTTTATGAAAGCCAGCAGTGCTTGGAGTGGCCCTAACGATGACGTGATCGTGCCGCGTGGCTCGACCAAGTTGGATTACGAGGTCGAGCTGGCGGTGGTGATTGGGAAGTCTGTATCTTATGTTAATGAGTTAGATGCGATGGCTTGCGTGGCGGGGTACTCGACGTTTTGTGATTTTTCCGAACGATCATTTCAAAACGAGATGGGTGGCCAGTGGACCAAGGGCAAGAGTTCTGATAGTTTTGCACCAATAGGACCATGGCTGGTGACGACGGATGAGATCCGCGATGCGCAAAAATTGCGCTTATGGTCCAAGGTTAACGGTGAGATTCGCCAGAGCAGTTGGACTGGGGACATGATTTTTTCAGTTAGAAATTTGGTGAGCTACGTGAGCCGATTCATGACTTTGCTGCCGGGGGACGTCTTAGCAACAGGAACTCCGGGCGGGGTTGCGATGGGGATGAAGCCGCCGAGGTTCCTCAACGCTGGCGACCATGTGGAATGCTGTGTGGAAGGACTGGGCGAATTATCCCAGCGAGTGGTCGCTTATTCATAAAATGAAAAAAACTTTTTTTAGACTTCGGCGGGAATTGTCGCCTTGGCCAAGGTTGCCAGGTGGTGCGCATTTTGCAGCGTGCCATTTTTGCGACACCCTGCACGAGGCCGAGCCTTTGGCGGAAGGTAAGGCCGCTCTTTGCCGCTGCTGTGGAGAGGTTTTATATCAAAACCGGCCGGCATCGTTGGCGCGAGTGACCGCATTTTCGCTTACAGCGCTTATTTTGATGGTCGTCGTAAACCTGTTTCCGTTTCTCGTCATGGATGGTGCTGGAATTCGGACCACCTTGAATTTGGTATCTGGCGCGAAGGCGTTGGTTGCAAGTGGTAGTCCGTTGTTAGGAATCGCGCTGGCACTTTTCACGATCGTAACGCCACTGGTATTGGCTAGTGGATTACTCTACGTCTGTGGGCCGTTGTTGTTTGGTAAAATCGCGCCCGGTGCTACTCATGTGGCCAAGTGGCTTAACCGAATGGAGCCGTGGAATATGATAGAAGTTTTTTTGTTAGGAGTGCTGGTCAGTTTATTGAAGTTAGACAAGGTGGCAGATGTAAATTTTGGAATTGGATTTTGGGCGTTCGGTGTGGTGATGTTGTGCATGGCGGCCGCGGTGTCGGGGATTGATAGAGACGAGTTATGGGATCGCTTGGAGGTGGCTAGAAAATGAGTGATCGCTTTCCACGAGCCATCGAGTTGGGGTTGGCGGGCTGCCAAACCTGTGGAAAAGTGTCACGGCTAGTGTTAGGGCGGTGTCCACGGTGCGACTCCAAGTTATTCATGCGCAAGCCGGACAGCGTCAGGCGCACGGTTGCTTTCATGCTGGCTGCGGCAGCACTCTACGTCCCTGCGAATGTTCTCCCGATGATGAGCATGATCGAGATGGGCGTGGTCACAGAAAACACGATTACCGGGGGGATTATCTACTTCTGGCAGGGAGAGGCTTATCCGATCGCGTTGGTAATTTTAACGGCATCGATCATCATACCGCTTTTAAAAATGGTGGCTCTCACATGGCTTTGTTTGGCGGCCTCTGGGAAGATTAAGCCGACGCCGGGGACGTTGAGCCGGATTTACTGGCTTACCGAGATGATGGGTCGCTGGTCGATGGTAGATATTTTTGTGGTGGGAATTTTAGTCGCCCTTGTCCAGCTTGGAAATTACATGACAGTCTCACCTGGTCCCGGCGCGCTTGCATTTGCTGGGGTCGTTGTGCTTACAATGTTTGCAGCGATAAGTTTCGATCCTCGGTTGCTGTGGGATCGCTTTAACGCGTTGCAGATTGATTCATCACCTTCTAAAGAAATAGACTCTTGAGCAATACGGAAAGCACATCATCACCTGCGGCGACTCCACAAGTCCGACAGGCACAACGTTGGAACATCGTTTGGGTCGTGCCAATTGTGGCACTCTTGATTGGTGCGTGGATGATCTACCGAAGTTTCAGCTCACAAGGACCCATCGCGCAGGTGCGTTTTGAGACGGCGGACGGCATTGCGGCGGACAAGACCGAGGTGCGTTGTCGCTCAGTGCGGGTGGGTGTGGTCAAGGATGTGAAATTGGCAGAGGATTTAAACTCGGTGGTGGTCACGCTCGAGTTGACTCCCGATTCGGATGGTTTGTTGAGAAATGGTACGAATTTCTGGGTGGTGAGACCGCGGGTATCGTCCACAGACATCTCGGGGTTAGGAACGCTCATCACTGGCGCTTACATCGAACTGGATCCGGGTCCGTTAGATGGATTGGAAATTAATCATTTCAATGGTGCGGAGATACCTCCTGCCACGAACCGAAATATTCCAGGTCGTCGTTTGAAGTTGACGGCGAATGAGGCTGGGTCGCTGACCGTTGGCTCGCCTATTTTTTACCGAGGGTTTGAAGTTGGACGAATTGAAAGCCGTACGTTAGATCGCGCCGGCAGCGGCGTCAGTTATGAAGCATTTATTCAAGATAAATACCGAGATTTAGTTAAGAAAAACTCCCGATTCTGGAATACCAGCGGCATCGACATCAGTGCCGGTGCGGATGGATTCAAGCTGCGAACACCGTCATTTCAAGCAATGTTGTCTGGCGGCGCCACTTTTGGTGTGGGTGATGGAATCGAGCCAAGTGACGCGGCGGAAGACGGCACCACTTTCACTTTGTTTAACAGCGAGAATGAGGCTAACGAATTTGCCTTTAATTCGACCATCAAGGTAGTCCTGCTTTTTGATCAATCGGTTCGTGGGTTGGTCAAGACGGCGCCTGTCGAGTTTCGCGGTATTCCAATCGGTCGTGTGAATGATATTTCCTTCGAATATTTGAAAGAGCCCAACGACTTGCGAATTCCAGTTCTGATAGAAATTGATCCAAAGTTACTACGTCGTGGAGCGGGCACTGCGCATGATAAGATGGACGGTGATTTTCTTAGCGAGGAAGTGCAGCGTGGGCTTAGAGCGACGTTAAAGATTGGCAGCATCCTAACAGGTTCGCTATTCGTCGATCTTGATTATTATAAAAATTTGCAGGCTGCCACCCTCATTAAGGTTGGCAACTATGATTCTATTCCGACGATTTCCTCCGGGTTAGCCCAGTTAGAATCCAAATTCACCGCCATCTTGGATAAAATTCAAGCGCTGCCACTTGACGACACGATGAAAAAATTTGGTGTTGCTGCGGATGAGACATCGGTGACGCTCGCTGAAAGTCGCAAGGCGTTGAAGGAAATTCAAGAGGCTACCGCTGCGGCGCGTAAGATGATGGATTCCTCAGAATTTGCGAATCTTCCCAAGGACATGAAAAAGACGCTCGGGTCGCTTGAGAAATCCGTCGCCAGCATGGGTCCAGACGGTGCAATCCAGAGTGACTTGCTACGCACGCTCGAAGAACTTCGCGCCGCATTAAGATCGATGAATGCGGTGGCCACATCGATCGATGAGAAGCCCAATTCACTTCTCTTCGGGCGTGAATCATCCGGAAATCCCATTCCAAAGGCACCAAAAGCCAAACGCTGAATAAATCTTTATGAACCGATTCATCATTCTCACCGCCGCAGTGCTGCTTGCTGGATGCGGGCAGTCGAATAAATCTTTCTACGTTCTAACTGCTACCGGACCCGTTCCATCAGGTGGAGGAATCGCCATCGGTGTGGGGCCTATTTCACTGGCCGAATACATTGACCGCCCAAATCTTGTCACCCAAAAAGAGGGTAATCAGTTGGCCGTTGCGGAAGATCATCGGTGGGCGGGAGATCTCTCGGCATCCATCGCGCGTGTCGTCGCGGCGGATTTGGGGCGTGATCTTAAAACTGGCAATGTCCGCACTTATCCATGGATGCGTGACGATGAAATCCGCTACCAAGTGACCTTAGATATTCGTCAACTTCACAGTGAGGCAGATGGATATGCCGTGTTGGAGGCAGGTTGGCGTGCGTATTCATTGCCAGAACGGAGTTTGAAAGCGTCCCAGACCTTCACGGCTCGTGAGGCGCTTGATGCGGACGGTTTCAATGCGAGCGTTGCCGCGCAGTCACGTCTGCTTGGCCGGCTTTCAGAAAATATTGCTACCGCATTGCGTTAGGCACTCTATGACTCAGGCTGTGGCGTGTGAATGGGTTCCGACTCGTCAGGAGGTGTCAGCTTGAGTGAAGAATCTAACGAGCCATCGATATCTTTGGATTCCAAATCTAATTCTTCGACTGGTGAAGGTGACCGGCCATTGTTTTCCAACAGAATGAATACTTCGTTTTGTACCGCCTCGACCTGGCTGAGCGGTATGTCAGGGTCTTTGACGATGAATACCTCGCCAGTCTTACGGTGTTCGTAGACGCGGATAATGCCGTCTGCGGTGCGTTGACTGTCGGTTTCTCGTAGCAGCTTTTGGCGTTCTAACATCACCGCAAGGACAAAGCGGGCGTTCTCTGTGTGATCCTCATCCTCCTCCACGAGGCGTTGGAGAATTTCTTCAGAGCTGAGTCTTTCCGCAGCGATGGCAGCTTCATTATTTGCAATGGCGGTGTAGGTAGTGCGCCAGCATGAGAAAGGTGGTTCGCAGGTTTCTTGGTGAGCCTGCCAGCCATCCACCGAGAAGTCTCGCCGCAGATAGCTGCTGGATTCAGGGTCTGGGAACAACGCGGTGACGATGATTTCGCCATCGACGAAGGGACGTTGGGAGGCGGCGCATTCGCGTCCGCGAGAACGGACATGCCATGGTTCAGCGATAGCCATAAGTTAGATTGATAAAGTGCTTTTTGAAATGAGTCGGCGTATGACAAGGAAGAGCGATTGGCCGGAGACCCGTCGATGCAAAAGAAAACACGCGATGGAGGCAAAAATGCCGGTCGGAGCCCAAGCGGCCCAGGCGGGTGGGAGGGTACCTGATGCACCCAGTGCTGTAGAAATGCTGGTGGTGAGTAACATTAGTCCGGCCAGGGTGACTGCGATGAAAACGCCGTTACCAGCGCCATGGCGAGAAAAGTGGATACCGAGAGGGATCGCTAGCAGAATCGTGATCAAGCATCCGAATGGAAGAGCCCAGCGGTAATGCCACTGAGTCTGGTAGGGTGCTGGATCCGCAAATTGGAAATTTTTAGAATTCGCATTCAGCCACGAGTTGAGGTCAGGAATCCCAAGGAATTCTGCGCTGAGCCCCGGCTTGATCAGCTGCCACGGAGTTTCAGACCAACCCGGGATGATGAGGGTCTCGTTTTCGGTTTGAAAAATGGCCGGTTGGTTTGGTTGGAAATTTCCTAGTACCGGTTCCACGAAGGTCCAGTCACGGGTGATTCGATCCCAAGTGGCGCTTTTGGCGCGGAGGCGGCTGACGATGGTTTTGTCGGCGCGGGTGGTGGTGATTTCAATATCTAACAATGGCTTGCCGAGTTGATAGTTTTTTGGAAACGCACCCACTAACCACAAACGTCTCGCCTCGAGGTTGGGATAAAGCACGTTTTTCGCTTCATCCGCCGGCTTGCCAGCAGCCTCGGCGAGCATGATGTCGACATTTCCCTCCGCGGTCGGCGCCCAATGGTAATTCAATCCGAGGCAAAGCAGGCTGAAAAGTAGACCGCTGATGATGAGCGGCATCGTGATCCTGAGAATGCCGCGTCCCGTTTGGATCATTGCGATGATTTCGCGACTGGCAGAAAGTTTTCCGAGTGAATAAAGTGCAGCGAGTAAGATGCTGTAGGGAATCATCAGCGAGAGCACCGCCGGTGAGCGGCTAGCGTAAAACTTCACGATGGTTTGGAAGACGCCGTCTGACTGGCGGAATTCGGGGATTTTGTCACCGAGGTCGACAAGTAGCCAGATCATCAACAGACCGGTGAGGCAGATCACGAAGATTCCGGCAAATTGCCTAACAATATATCGATCTAAGGTTCCACTGATTGCATAAAGGAGAGCGGCGATGGATGGGAGAAAGCAAAGAGCCGCCATGATGGCTGGACGGGCCTTGTGGGCAGCGGCGTCTGAATCTGGAAAGCCGATGAGTTGTTGGTTCACCGCCTGCCACTCAGAGGGCAGCAACATTGTGGCGAGTATCAAGCCCAACGCGGCAAGCACCATTGGCACGAAGAAACGCAAAAAATAAGTCCGGAAAATAATCATAACCCAGCCAACAGGAGTTAAATCTTGGTGGCGGCAAGGCGGGGGTGTCGAGTGCGATGTGTGCCAGTCTCGAACTTGCGGCTTGGCAGAGTGGCCAATGCGAGATGCGATAGCCACGCGATGATTTCCATTACTGATGGCCAACCGATCCCCGGATTTAGCGAAACGGTGCGTGAGGCGTTTTCTCGGAAAGGAAACTTGGCAAAATCTCGAGACTTCGAATATCGCCCGCAGCAACAAGAGCTTGCCGTGGCAGTGGCGGAGGCATTGATCGGCGCCGAGCCACTGGTGGCGGAGGCAGGTACTGGGGTGGGCAAGTCGTTGGCGTATCTTCTTCCCGCCGCGCGCTTCGCCCTTGAAACCGGGCGCAAGGGCATTATTTCGACGCACACGATCAACCTACAAGAACAACTCGTTAGGAAGGACATCCCCATTGTTCGGAAAATTTTAGGAGAAGAGTTGCCGGCGGTATTGTTGAAGGGGCGGCAAAATTATTTGTGCCCTCTGCGGTTGCGGCGGGCGTTTGAGCAGGCGGGGGATCTTTTCACCAGCACTGAGAACGCGGAGTTGGAGGCCATCAGCAAGTGGGCTGAGCAGACGCGGGACGGAACTTTGAGCGATTTGGATTTTCAGCCGCAGATGAAAGTCTGGTTGCAGGTGTGCAGCGAAGCCCACCTCTGCACGGCGCGGCACTGCGGGCCTCGGGGGAATTGTTTTTTTCAAGAAGCCCGCAAGGCCGCGGCGGATGCCAAGCTGATCGTGGTGAATCACACGCTTTTTTTTGCGTTGCTGAACACCGATGATCTATCAGGCGATAACGAAGACGACGAAGAAAACCCGACAAACAAAGTGGGTGGATTTCTTTTTCCAAACGACTTTGCGATTTTGGATGAAGCGCATACCATCGAGCAGGTTGCTGCGATTCAACTGGGGTTGCGTGTTTCGCAATCCGGACTGCGCTTTGATTTGCAGAGGCTCTATCATCCCAAGACGCGCAAAGGTCTATTGAAAGGTTTCCGCAAAGCCTCGGCGATGAACGCAGTGGAGGCGGCCTTGACCGCTGCCGAGCGTTTTTTTCATCAAGTGGGAGATGTCGCCAAGTTTGGAAATTTCTCCAAAGAGTGCCGTATCCGCCAAACTGAGGTGGTTCCTAACACATTGGCTGCGCCACTCAGAAATCTTTGGTTAGAATTAGACGAATTGGCGGAGGACGTCGATTCCGAGGCAACGCGTGCAGAATTACAAGATGCTTCTCGGCGCTTGCGTGAGGCGCATGGGTCGGTGGGAGTTTTCCTGGATCAGACGACGGATGATTGCGTCTACTGGGTCGAGCGGAGTGGGCGTGAAGAACAACAGTTCAGTCTGCATGCGGCGCCGGTGAATGTGGCGGACAAGCTTCGGCCCTTACTCTTTGCGGGTAAAAAAAGTTTGGTTTTGACCAGCGCAACTCTCGGGGTGGGGGATCCCAAACTTGGATACTTCCGTGGTCGGGTGGGGGCGGAAAAAGCTCGTGCACTTTGCATCGGTAGCCCGTTCGATTACTCGCGGCAAATGAAGATCCGTATTTACAAGTCGGTGCCTGACCCGGGGACGCCGCGTTACGATGAATTGCTGGCGGAGGGAATCCGACAGTCTGTGTTAGAGAGCGATGGTCGGGCGTTTGTGCTTTTCACCAGTTACCGCACCATGCGTGATGCCGCTCAGCGGTTAGAGCATTTTTTCAGGACTCAGGGGTGGCGGGTTTTTATGCAAGGCGATGGCATGCCACGGCATAAGATGATCGAGGAGTTCCGCAACGACGTGCACAGCGTTTTATTCGGGACAGATAGTTTCTGGACGGGGGTCGACGTGCCGGGTGAGGCACTTTCCAATGTGATCGTGACGCGTTTACCATTCGCAGTGCCAGACCATCCGCTGACAGCTTCACGGTTAGAGGCGATCGAGGCCGCCGGCGGGAACCCGTTTATGGATTACTCGGTGCCGGAGGCTATTCTTAAGATGCGGCAGGGAGTCGGTCGTTTGATCCGTACCGAGCGCGACAAGGGTCTGGTGTGTATTTTAGACAACCGGATACTAACAAAGCGATACGGCCAAGCATTTCTTAAAGCCTTACCAGATGCGCCGGTGGAAATAATTAGTTAGATTCTAAATATTTCTAACCGTTTAATCGCCGTTTTCAGTAACGCGCTGTCCCACTGTCCGGGAGCGGTTGCGGTGTTTCCAAGATAGCCGTAGTTAAACAAGCTGCCGCACTGAGCGCAGAGCAAGCGAGAAACTGGCGCTAACGATCCCATGCCCATGGTGGCCACGCGGATGCCGTGATCCGCCAGTTGGAAGTCGGCGAGACGTGCGAGATCGCTGGTGGAATTAAGTTTCGCGGCGAGCTTGAAGACCACCGCACCGGCGTCTTTTGCACGTTGTGCCGCTTGTTTCAAATCCTCGGTGGCGGGTAGACGGTCGAAGTCGTGATAGGATGCGATCCAAGGAATATCGCGGTTAGCGCATTCTGTTAGTAACCCATTCATTTCATGGAGGCTTGCCACCTCGACGTCGATCCAAGCCGCCGAGGTGATTGCCATTTGGAGCAAGTCGACTCGTGCGGCAGGAGTCAGCGGAAGTGCGCCGCCCTCTTCGGAACGCCTCGCAGTGAATAAGAGCGGAATCTCAGTGAGGTGGCTCCACGCGGATGGGTCAAGTGGCTCGCCGTTTGCGACGAGAAGATCCAGACGAATTTCTGCAAGGTCGCAAGATTCACGGACTGCGGACGCTGCGATGCTTTGCAAATCCAACAAGCTACCGAAGCTACCCACGACACGCGGGCGGCGATCATTCAGTAAATTTTCAGCAAATGCCATACCTCAGTGATGGTTGGCAATTCGTCGCGCGTCAATTGATTGGTGAGGGCATATTGGGGTCGATGTATTTACTTTGCTTGAAATTTTCATAAATTCTTGGAATTTCTCTGGTCAACTTGAAATCAAACTCACTACCTTGCGCCAGAAAGTAACCCGTATGCACGCACCGCTCCGAAAATCCATTTGTATCGCCGCATCTGTGGCCATCGCATTTCTTGCCATGGGCACCACCTACGGCCAAGCGGCGAAAGTCACGAGCGACCCACCAAGCTTTGACAATTTGCCGTCGCCCGAGTTTCCCGGTGTGAAGAATAAAAGCTTCAAACCGCTGAACTGGTTGGAAATCGAAGCGAGGCTAAATATCATTCTCTCACCGATGCCGCTTTCTAAAACTTGCGAAAAAGTTTCTATCAAGTGGTATGTCGCAGTGAAGAACCCCGAAAAGCCGAAGGGCTTTTTGTTGCTCACCAAGACGATCGATCACGTCAACGTGCCGCTCGGTGAGGATGTTTATTGTTCGATCTTCCTGTCGCCCGCATCTCTCCGGCGCATCTCCGGCACCGACAACGCTGGCAAGAATGCTGTTGAGCTTGTGGGATACGAAGTGCTCATCAATGGCGAGAAAGTGGCCCAAGGGACTAACAAAAATAAACCCGGCTGGTGGAACACCGCCTCCGAAAGCATATCTAGGAGCGAGACCGTACCGCTCCTCAGTAAGTCTGAGACCCCGTTTCGTGATATGTGGTGGGATCGCTATCCTGAAATTTCGGTGGAACGCCGTTAATCGCATCGTTAACTTGTATCCCACGTACACTGCTTCCTCTTTATCTCTTATTTGAACCATGGCTGAAAATCAGACCACCGTCGCACTTAACATTGGCTCCCAGCGCATTGGCATGGCCGTTTTCGAGGTTTCGAAATCTGGTAGCCTGACTCTAACGGCCTACGATTCTGAATCGATCGTGGCGGATCCCGCGCTGGATGCTTCCAAGATTTCTCAAACACGCGTCGCGATTGCGGATCTCGCACAGCGATTGAAGATCGGTAAGATTAGGGCCCGATACGCGATCTCTGGTCAGTCGGTTTTCACTCGTTTCGTCAAGTTGCCGCCGCTCCAAGACGACAACATCGAGCAACTCGTCACATTCGAAGCGCAACAGCACGTACCATTTCCTCTCGCCGAGGTGGTTTGGGATTACGAACTCATCGAGGGGGCTGCTGAGAAAGAAGTGGTCATCGTCGCAATCAAGTCGGATGCGCTAGATGAAATCAACACGGCGGTCAACGACAGCGGCATCGGAACCTCGGAAGTAGATGTGGCCCCGATGGCGATCTACAATGCTTTCCGAGCCACCTACGGCAATCCTGAAGAGCCAGTCCTTCTGATCGACATCGGCGCTAAGACGAGCAACTTGCTGTACATCGAGGGCAGTCGTTTCTTTACCCGCAGCATTGCCATCGGCGGCAGCGCGGTCACCGCTGCGATCGCCAAGGAATATGGAATTTCCTTCGTCGAGGCAGAACAGCAAAAGTTGATGAATGGGCTGGTTTCGCTAGCGAACGGACACACCGAGTCGTTAGACGAGTCGGTGGCGGCGCTCGCCATGGTCATTCGCAATGCGTTGACTCGCTTGCCCGCAGAAATCGCGCGGACCACGAATTACTACCGCAGCCAGCACGGTGGCAGCGCTCCGCGTCGAATTCTTCTTGCCGGTGGCGGTGCAAATCTTCCCTACACGCTCGAGTTCTTCCAGGAGAAGCTCAATCTCCCTGTCGAATATTTCAATCCTGTGCGCAATGTGGCGGTCGGTAGCGGCGTGGATGCCTCTCTCGTGCAGCGTGAGGGTCACCTGATGGGTGAACTCGTGGGTCTCGGACTTCGTGGCATCGGGAAATCTGCGATCAACATCGATCTCGTGCCTCTCGCGGTCGAGCAGGCGCGTGCGGCAGATCGTCGCAAGCCATTCCTCATCGGGGCGGCAGCAGTTCTCGTGGCGGGCGTCGCGCTATGGGCGATTTTCCAATCGGTGGCCGCTTCCAAAGCGAACGAAAAGGCGACGACCATGGAGGAGTCTCGCGACACCCTCGCACCGCTGAAGGCAGACATCGAGAAGCTCCTTAAAAAGGAAGACGATCTTGGTTTGATCGCGAAAGGTTTCACCGATGCCGAATCTGCGCACGTTTATTGGTTGGATTTGATTTCCGAACTCAGCGGTGGCTTTGCGAGCGACGCGGTTTGGTTGACGGACTTCGATCCTTTGGTGGGCTACAATCCGCTGGCAGAAAAAGTCACCGGCATGGCCGGAACGACAGACGCCAAAAACCCATCCGGTACTTCTCTTATCAAGGCAGACTTTGATAAAACGGTCTATGGCGCCTCATCTCTCGCTGAAATGAAGGTCGAGGAAGACGAATCTTCCACTCCAGGCAGAAAAACAGCGGCACCCCAGGCGCTGAGTGTGAATGCTATTCGCATCAAAGGCTTTTGGCGTGAAACTCCCAAGGGGGGGAATGTGGTGTCTGATTTGTTGAAAAACCTTCGTGAACATTCGACCTATTTCAGCTTCAAGGTGAAAGACGCCAAGGGGGTGGAAGTTCCACTTCGCGATGATCAAGTTCTCGGTTCGATGACATCCGCTGGCAAGGTAGGGGAACTTGGCTTGTCCTTCGAAATCACCCTCCCATTGGCCAAAGAGGTCGTGATCAAGTAAAAATCACCAAGCGTCACTATTTGAATTATGATTTGGATCAAGGATAACAAGTTTATAGCAGCCCTCGTAGGAGGTACGCTCCTCGCGGTGCTCTTGCTGTTTTTTTGGGGCACTAGCGGCTCGGGCCGTTACGACGAAGCCATGACAAGGTTCGCTGTCGCCGCCGAAGAGGTGGCTGGCTTTGAAAAACTTCGCCTCTCGCCGAAAATCGGTAACAAAGATGGCAAGACCAAGGCACTTGCATCTTACCGCCAAGCCTTGGACGGCTTCCAAGCGGCGTTTGAATCGTACCGTCCGAAAGATATCAAGGACGTCACTCCGCAAGAATTCACCACCGATCTGCTCGCAGCGAACACCGAGGTTCGCAAGGCATTTGAGGATGCAGGTGCAACCGTTCCGGAGCCATTCTTTGTTGGCTTTGAAAGCTACAGGACGGTCTTGGCGAACGGAAAAACGACCGGACTTCTCGAGTATCAACTCTCGGGGATCAAGGAACTGATGCTCGCGCTTGCCAAGTCCAAGCCTAGGGCTTTGAACAATTTGTACCGTCCACGGCTCCCTGAAGAAGATGGTCAAACATTCACTCCCCCGGCAAATGCCGTCACCCGCTCGTTTCCACTGGAAATCACTTTCACTGGGCCAGAAAAATCGGCTCGTGACTTCTTGACCTCCATCGCCGCTTCGAAGAATCGGTTTTTTGTCGTGCGCTCCATTCGCGTCAGCAACGAGAAAAAAACCCCACCGATGGCGGCAGATGCCAAATTTGACTCTCCTGCATTGGAAAAACCTAAAGAGGACGCCGGTGGCTTTGATGGCGGCTTCGTGTTGCCGGGCGACACCGCGCCCTCTGTGGATGGAGCGCCAGCGGCAGAGGCCCCAGCTTCTGAGCAGGTTGACACCAGTCGAATTCTTTCCCAAGTGCTTGGAAACGAGCAGGTCAATGTCTTCATCCGGCTCGACCTCCTTCAATTTCTTCCTGTGAAGAAACTCCCTTAACCCTGACAAACGCTCACTTTCACACCATGTCCTGGTTTTCAAAGAATTATGAAAAAGCCGCCCTCGGCGGTGCCGCCGTTCTGTGCCTTGGCTTCGCCTACATGGGCTGGTCGAAGCTCGGTAGCATTGAAACGGATTTCGCTTCTGACCTGAACGGCAAACCGAATAACAATACCGCAGTCAAAAACGCGGATTTGATTCCGCAGGGCGTCTCGTCTCTCAAGCGCGAGAGGAAGTTGGTTCAGGGTTCCGATGGCGACCGTTTGGTGGATCTCTTCATCGGGATTCCTCTTTTTGTTAAAAACTCAGTGCCTGATAAATCGATCGACTTGTTGAAAGGAGAACCCGTTCACCCGCCAATCCCGAATCTTTGGTGGATTGAGAACCGCATCGATCCCGGATTTGCGGATTCTCCCAACCGCGATCCAGATGAGGATGGATTTTCTAACACCGAAGAATGGACTGCAAAAACCGATCCCAACGATGCAAAGGATGTCCCATCG
>VFJU01000070.1 GCA_009885905.1 Verrucomicrobiota bacterium | reverse complement strand
ATAGGTCGGCGTAGCGTTTGGCGGCATCGGTACTGGCGGCATTGGCTTCACCTTGATACCAGACCACGCCACGCAGGGCGAAGGGTTGGAGCGGGGCGACTTTACCGTTGAACAGAACGGATGGGAGATTGTGGGGCTTCAACCCAGCGGGCTCTTTCGCCAGCGACTTATCCAGCGCAGGGATAGGCTGGCCAGTAGCTTTGGCGGCATCGGCCTTTTGCTGCCAAGTAGCCTTGGCGGCCAACCATGCGGTTTTTTTCTCCAAACTCTGAGCGACTGCATCGCGATAAAACTTAGCTCCAATACGACCAGCAGGGAGGGCCTCCAAGGATGCTAGGTCGATCCACGATTCGATCCCAGTCCCGCCCATGGGGGTGTGAATCAGGGCCACGGGCACGTTTTTCTCTAAGTGCGGCTGCAGGGCCTCGGCAAAGTAGAAGCCCACCGCCGACCAATTTCCGACCGTAGCAGGCGTGGCCATTTGCCATTTGCCCCCCTTCACGTCTTGGGCCGGCTGGTCGGCGGCACCTTCAATGGGCAACTGGGTAAACGCACGTAGCCACGGGTAATTAGCGCGGGCTTTCGCCGCCACGGCTTCGGCGGACTGGTTCACCGACCAGCCCATGTTGGACTGGCCGGCCAGCAGCCAAACGTCGCCGACGAGAACGTCGCGTAGCCGGCGGGTTTCGCTGCCCGCTTGGATGATCAATTCGCGTCCGCTGTCAGAGGCAGGTTGCGCGGGCACCTGGATTTCCCAACGCCCGTCGGCTCCGGCGGTCGCGTCCGCCTTGAATGCGGCGAACTTCACCGCGACGCGGGCACCGGGATCGGCCCAGCCCCACACCGGTAAGGCGCGGTCGCGTTGCAGAACCATCTCGTCGCTAAACACCGAGGCCAGGCGAAGTTCGGCCTGCGCGGAACCGCAGAGAACTCCCAGCGCACAAAAAAGTGACCCGATGGGTTTCAAGGTGATTTCAAATTGGATTTGTCCGGGACGGTTGGGGCGGCGGTGGACTTTTTGTAGCGTTGCGGCAGCAATTCCTCGATCCGGGCCTGCATCTGCATCTGGCGCTCCGGATATTGCCGGACGACATTGGTGTGTTGGCCAAGATCATCAGCCAGAGAGTAAAGCTGCTGTTGCGGAGCGTCCGCCTTGGATTGCCCTTTTTCATCAAGGTCGCTGTTGACGAATCCCATGTTCTGGTAAGAAACGCTCCAAGGCCTTGGGCTAAGTTCTGGCACCGATTTGCCGCCCGAGCCTTGCGCCGGGATGTAAATCCAATCGCCTTGGCGTAGCGCGAATCCATCCGTGCCGAGAAAAACGGTCTCGGTGCGCTTGGCTGGCGCTTGCTGCGGGTCCAGGAGCGCCGCCAGGTCGCTGGCACCATCGGGCGAGGAGCCTTCGGGCAAGGGGACGCCTGCCGCTTCTGCCAGCGTGGCCATGATGTCCACTTGAGAAAATAGTTCCTTTCGCACGACGCCTTGGGGAATCTTCGCGGGCCAACGGACGAGGAAAGGCACACGGTGGCCACCTTCCCACACGTCCGTCTTCTGGCCCAGCAAATCGCCGTTGGAGCGATGTCCGGTGTTGAGAGCCTCTTGGTGATAGACGCCGCCATTGTCGCTGGTCAGCATCACAATAGTATTATCCTCCATGCCGCGCTGCTTCAATCCATCCAGCACTTTCCCTATACAAAAATCCAGTTGCTGGACAAAGTCGCCGTACTTCCCGGCTCGGCTTTTTCCCTTAAAATCCGTATCGGGAGTGAGCGGCGTATGCGGTGCGGTGAAGGCGAGATACATGAAGAAGGGCTTCTCCGTAGATTGCCTGGCAAAGTAATCCACCGCTTTATCTGCTAGTATCAAGTCAATGCGCTCGGTCGGTCGTGCAGCTTGGGCCGCCATCCCGCCGCGCATCGTTCCGTGTACCCCTTTGGATAAGTCCATTTTGATGGGATCGGCGGCATCCAGACCTACCACCAGGTGATTCTCCACAAAGACCAAGGGCGGTTCGTTGTGGCTCTTCGGCGTGCCGAAAAAATAATCAAATCCCACTTCCAATGGCCCGGGTTTCAATTCGCTGTTCCAGTCAGGTTCGGGAAGGGTCCGCCCAAACCCGCTGTGCCATTTTCCCAGTGCGACGGTGTTGTAGCCGCCAGACTTTAAGAGGGATGGTAGAGTCACCTGCCCCTCGTGAAAATAGAGCGAATAGTCGTTCTTGCGCTTGGAGTGCCAGAGATAAGTCCCCGCAAGAATGGAGTAACGAGAGGGATTGCACACCGCGGCAACCGAATGGGCGTCGGCGAATCGCAAACCTTGCGCGGCCAACCGGTCGATGTTTGGCGTGGCGATGTCCGTCGCGCCGTAGCAACCGGTGTCGCGATAGCCGAGATCGTCGGCCACGATGAGAACGATATTAGGTTTTCCCGCGCCGTGGCTGAGCTGGGCCAGCATCAGCAGCAGGCCGGTGGCCTGCGCTGCAGCGTGGGGCACTGCGGGCCACCGACGCCCGTTTTTTGTTTTTCGGAACAGGTTCATATAGAATTGGCTAAGTTGGGGATGCATGGAGAAGGACACGGGAATGACGAAGGTGGCGGATTGCAGAGATGGCTTGGATGGGCGATGGCTGGCTATTAGCAACCCTAAAAAAAGGCCCGCTCAATAAGGGACCAGCAGGGCTTTGAGGGAATTGCTATCCTTCAGGCGTGGATCGCCATACGAAATCGACTCCACGTGGCCGTCGCAGAACACCGCGTTGAACTTCCCGCTGCGGGAGTCCTTGCCATCGTAGCCATGGCGGGGTGCCAGACCCGAGGATGGCACGGAGGCGGAGATGCTGAGACTGTTGACATTGAGGCTTCCGCTCAGGGTCCAAGAGCCATCTCTCACACCTTGGGTGGTGCAGGCATCCGCCACCATCATGCATCGCTCCGGACTGCGAATCGACGCCAACCGGACAGCCGGGAGATGGGTGCCCCATGCATTGCGGGCAAACACCCCTTTTCTCCCTGCACCGTCCTGGGGTCGCTCCAAGCAGCCGTAATCCGGCTCCGCCCCGCTCCACTTGCGCATCGCATCGGCGCACGGGCAATGCCATGGCGAGACTGCAGCAGGAATATTGAGATCCCCCTTGCCCCCTTTGTTATTGGCCTGCGGATACGGCAGGTAGCTGTCCAAATCTTTCTGCCAGATCGAGTCGTGCGTTGATGGCGCGCTCGGATCACCCGAAACCGAAAAAGGCAAGGCGCTGCTGTGTTCACCGGCATACAACAGCGCACCCGAGCCGATCTGTCGCAGATTCGCCATGCACACCGAAGTCCGCGCCGACTCTCTCACCCGGCTAAACGTCATCGCGCCGATCGACGCCAAAACGATGATAATCGTGATCGTCACCAGCAGTTCAATCAGGGTAAAAGCGCGCTGTCGGCAGGCGGTATTGGGTTCTTTGCATCCATGCATAGGCTTAAATATGTTGCGGTGAGTTTCATTGTCAAACATAAAATTTGAGATCAATAAAGATTACCGCGGCGTTAATCCAAGTGTCGAAAAAGCGTCCCGCTCCGCACCAATACTGACGTTTACAAGTGGAAATATCCTATTCGAAAGGGCGATTTGAAGCCGTTAACCTGTCGGATTAATGTATCGATACCGCCGTCGCGCAATGATACAAAAAAGATTCGCAATTTTCTGTTTGACACGACCTCTCTCCTCGCGTTTTATTGCGGTCTGTTGCATTTATTAGCGTTATTTGTTCAACGACGCATTCATGCAACACAAACCAAAATCCCCATACCAACCTACAATCCATGAAACTCCGCAATTTCCCATCCTGCTGCTGCTTCGCCCCCGTGGCCACCAGCTTCATCTTCACCATGGCCGTCCTCAGCCAAGCGATCCACGCGCAGACCACCTGGTCGGGCACTGGCACTGCTTGGAGCACCGCAACTTGGAGTGTCGGCGTGCCCAACTCAACGACCGCGGCCATCCTCACCGGTGCCGTCACATTCAGCGTCGACACCGCTGCCACCGCCGCTTCGGTGGACTTGGCGAATACGACCGGCACTCTCACGCTCAACATCAATAACGGCCAAAGCCTCGCGGTCACCGGTGCGATCACCGACACCGGCGCCGGCACCGGCAGCGTCCAGATCAACAACACGACCTCTGGAAACGCGGCCACGGTGCTGTCGGCCACGAGCATTGCAGCCACCTCCCTCAGCTTGGGTAATCCGACAACCAGTGCCACCTTCTTCTCCTTCGGCAACAACATCACCGCCGCCACCCAGCTTGCCCTTGGCAGCTCCAGTGCCAACACCGCGGGCTCGACCACTTATACCCAAACTGCCGGCACGGTCACGGCGACCAACAATCTCTTCGGCGTATCCATCGGGCAGGGCATCTCATCTTCAAATCCGATCGGCACCCACACCTACAATCTCAGCGGCGGCACCCTCATCGCCGCCCGCATCGGCGTGCTCAACGGCAACGGCAACAACAGCAACGTTGACCGCTACGCGATGAACGGGACGCTGAATTT
>VFJU01000046.1 GCA_009885905.1 Verrucomicrobiota bacterium | reverse complement strand
GAATTTGGCAACCTATTAATTTTAAAAAAAATTCCGATTCCCTCATTGCGCCAAGGAAAATGACACCGCCAGGCCAGCAAAAAAGAAGCCGAGAAAGGTGGTTGGCGCGATACGCGTGATCCGACACAAAAAATGTAGCACTCATCGAACGAATGCGTAAACCGAGGTAGAAATCCCTCTACAAACCTTAATTAGCCAATGATTTTCCGCATCGGGATCATGTTGGAATACTCGAAGCCACGTTTTTTAAAAAATTCCTGTGACTCCGCGCTGATCCGGTCGGTCAGTAAAGTGATCCGCTTGAATTGCTTGTTCTTGGCGAATTCGGCCACGTGCTCAAGCAGCAAAGTGCCAAACCCTTGTCCGCGATGGGCGGGGTGAATCACCACGTCCTCCAACAAAACGACAAATCCACCACAAGCGGTGGAAATCGTGAACAACAAATTCACCATTCCGAAAATTTGGTCGTCGTTGCGAACCACAAAAATCCTCCCCCGATTGGGCTGCTCCAGGATCAGTTGCAAGCCGCGCTCTTGCACTGCGCGGTCCGCCGAGAAATCGCCAGACACCTCAAAGAGATTCATCACTAACTCCGTCAATGCGGGCAAATCCTCTATGGTGGCCGGCTCGACTCTCGGACTGTCTCCCTTCAAAACTTGCTTTGCCATTTGTCCACTCGTGTTCACACCGATCACTCTGGCAGAATTTCTGATTCAGCAAATAAAATTCTCTCACCCTTGCCAATTTTAACGACTGAGCGGGCAGAGGAGAACAAATCTGGGCGATTTTCCTGCGTCCGCTGCTCCGACTGGGCATCTTTCCATGCGACGATGTTGCCATGGTGACCCGAAGTCAAAACCTCCGGCACTTTCATACCACGAAAATCAATGGGTCGAGTGTAGGCGGGGGCTTCGAGACGCGCCGCATCAGAAAACGACTCGTCAACCGATGAGCGCTCGTCACCCAGTGCACCTGGTAGAAGGCGGATCACCGCGTCACATAGGACCGCTGCCGCCAATGCGCCGTTGGTTAAAATGTAGTCACCTATGGAGATTTCCTCGTCCACCAACGCCTCGATCACGCGGTGGTCGACACCTTCGTAGTGACCGCAGAGGATCAACAAATGATCAAAACTCGCAAGATCCCGCGCCACGGCTTGCTTGAGAGGTTTGCCCTGAGGCGTCATTAAAATCACATGCGTCTGCGGACCACGCAGCGCTTCCACCGCGGCGAACAGCGGCTCCGGCTTCAGCAACATCCCCTGCCCGCCTCCGCACGGCGTGTCGTCAACCCGCCGATGCTTGTCCTCCGACCAATCCCGCAACTGATGCCCCACCACCTCCACAACCCCAGCGGCACGGGCCCGCTGGATGATCGAGTCGCTCAAGGGCCCCAGCGCGATCTCGGGAAACAAGGTGACGATGTCAATCCGCATGACGCAAATCTATCCAAGCCACGGCCAGACCTCAACCCTGTTGATTCGTGGATCGTTAAAAAGTGTCAAATTGAAGACAATCAAGCAGGCGGAAACTCACTCATGCAACCACGTTTGCCATGAATCTTGGAATGCATACGGAACGCCCTCTTGCTGACAAACACGGATCGTGTGACCCGTTCCTCCGGCCATGGAGTCTTCCATGTCGACGTAAAATAAGGCAAAGATCGGCTTTGGAAATTGTTCCGAGTGACCCGTCACCTTCATCGTGTCTCTAATCAGATAAGCGGCCTTGGCCAAAAGTGCGCCCTGCTTGTGGCGTTTTTCGATCATCCCCTTGTTTTTAGGACTGGCCTTGGCCGTCTTGTAGGCGACCTCGTCATCCTGAATTTTCGTTAGAGACTCCGGAGAATCATAAATCGCATCGGCGTAGCGCTTGCTCTTTCGGTGACTCGCGTACGGCGCCACCACTTGAAGTCGCCCCTGCGCAACTTGAGCGACCCCCTCGCTGAACGCTTGGTCAGTGCCCTCAGCATTGCCAGATCGGAAACGCAGTTTGGGAAAAAGCCCGGCAAGCATCTTGGACATAGCCGTAGCAAGCGCCGCATCGCCATCCGAGATGGATCTGCGGCCTTCCAAAAGAACGACCCCATCCGGACACGTTTCGATGATCGATCTGAATTCTGAAAAGGTCATGATGCTAAAAAAAATCGCGAATTCAAAAAACCCGCCTACCCGATCATGTTAGGCTGGCATAACAGCTCGATTAAATATTAAAAATGGAGCCGGCTATCAGAGTCGAACTGATGACCTACTGATTACAAATCAGTTGCTCTACCACTGAGCTAAGCCGGCTGGAATCCTTGCGGACGGGCGGAGTATCTCTATTCGAGACTCGGCGGAAAGCGTAAATTCCACAGGAATTGAAATTTATTGATTCTCGCCCCGCAGAAGTTTTTTCAAAGAGGCTTGGTAGGCCTTGCGACTGACCTCGTACCCGCCGAATTGTTTGAGGTGAGGCGTCATCCACTGCGTGTCCAGCAGGTGAAAATTAGACCCACGAAGATTTTCTACCAAGGCAACGAGGGCAATTTTTGAAGCATCGGTCTTACGAGAAAACATGCTCTCGCCAAAAAAAACCTTCGGTAAAGCCACGCCGTAGAGACCACCCTGGAGCCCTTCCGCGTCCCAGCACTCGACCGAATGAGCGTGACCCGCAGCGTGAAGGGCGCAGTAACTGTTCAGAATCACCTCGTCGATCCAAGTCTCATCGCGCGCCGCACAAGCCAACATGACTTCACGAAATGCGGTGTCCCAGCGGATTTCAAAGGGCTTACGTTTCAGAGATTTCGCGAGACTGCGCGAGATGTGGAAACGCTCGTCCAGTGGTATCAACCCACGGCACTCGGGTGAAAACCAAAGAATCTCACCGTCTTGAGCCATCGGGAAAACACCACTCGCGTAGGCTCCTAACAGTGTTTCTGGTGGAATAATCTTCGGCATGCGAAGCAAATAAGTTAGAGCACCGCATGGCCTATGATCGACGCGAAGGCATTGTGGTCGTGGATACTCTCTTGATTTACCGCCTTCACCGAAAATGAATAAACTCGCTCGTCTGCGCGTAACAACGCCGCAGCATTTCTAACAACGTCTTCTACAAACACCGGGTTGTCATAGGCTTGCATCGTCACGAACCGTTCGTCTGTGCGCTTGAGCAAGGCATACACCGGAGCAGATCCTGACTTCTCTGCCACCTCGATCAAATCCTCGATGAGGATCAACTCCCACCCTCCATTTTTTGCCTTAGGTCTGACTTCCAAGGTGACGTACCCACGTTGGTTGTGGGCGCCGTACTCGCTTATTTCCTTGCTGCAGGGACACAGTGTCGTGACAGGAACCGTGACGCAGAGCACGAAATCATCCGCTTGGCCGTTGGAAGTTCCCTTAAAAACGCAGTCACAACCCACCTTCGCGGGTGAACCCGAAACGGGAGCTTTTTTCGTAACAAAATAGGTGAATGCCACTTCGATATGCGCCTCCTCCGCATCAAGCCGTTTTTTTAAATCATGAAGAATACTTGGCAGGGTGCGCATCGTCACCTCTCCCTCGTGGGCGCTCAGCACTTCCAAGAAACGACTCATGTGTGTGCCTTTGAAATGATGTGGCAGGTGAACCGACATCGATATCTTCGCCACCGTTGGGAACGGCTTGCCATCTTGATCCAGCACCTGAATCGGGTAGCGTAAATCGGAGACTCCAACTTGATCAATCGCGATGCCACGCGTGTCTGGAGTCGCTTGGATGTCGGGCAGTGATGATTTTCTGGCTGGCATGATTTAATGTGAATTTCCGTATTCCGCCCAAGACGATGAGGTTTCCCAGACACGAACGCTTACCAGTCTAACACCTGATCTGAGGATGTAGCGGGTATCGGTGCGCTGAGAATAAGTTTCTAGGGCTATCTCTGCGTGATCAAAAATAGTGCGGGCCATCAACTCCGTCGTTGGATCTTGATTTTCGAATCCAATCACACGTTCTCCATAGCGGGCTTTGAAATCAGAGTAAGCAGGGTCTGCGGTGTTCATGCACAATGCGTGATCAAATGAATCTAACCAATCACCAATCGCGTCCTTGATGATTTTAAAATCACAGACCATCTGGTTGGCATCGAGATCCTCCGCCTCGATCACAAACTCGATCTTGCGAGTATGCCCGTGAGGAAAGCGGCAATTGTCGGGATGCTTGCTGAGCATGTGACCATTTTCCACTTCGAGAGATTTGCAAATTCGGTAGGGCATTTGAGGTTAAATCTTAATTGGGATGAGGAGAAGGCGTACCACAGATAAATCTGTTAGCCAAATTTCGGCAGCGCTGGCGTTTGCAAATACCTTGTAGGATCCGACAACGCAGCGAGCATAAATGCCTCGCGACGCTCGACGCAAGTACCACAGACGCCGCAGTGAACTTCTCCGCCCTTGTAACAGGACCAAGTCTCCGAGAAATCCACCCCCAGTGCTGCGCCGCGCCGAGCAATGCCAGTTTTATCCGTCGCGATAAAGGGGCGTAGCAACTGAATTTTGGCATAAGTCCCCTCGCCCATCGCCGCAGCCATCGCCTGCATGAACGGTTCCCTGCAGTCGGGATAAATCGCGTGATCACCCGAGTGTGCCGCGATCACCAAGCCTTCCGCGGCGATGCTCTCCGCGTAACCGGTGGCGACGGCGAGCATGATTCCATTACGAAAAGGCACGACCGTTTGCTTCATCGATGCCTCAGCGTAGTGACCGTCCGGGATATCCCCGCCGGATTCTAACAGATCGGACTTGAACAGTCGGTTGATGAAATCAAGCGAGATGACTTGGTGGCAAACACCGTTTCGCTCCGCATGGAGTTTAGCGAAAGGGATTTCCCGAGAATTGTGTTTTGCGCCGTAGTCGAATGAGAGGCAAGCCACCACCTCGTGCTGGGTGAGTGCATCATAAAACGCAGCGACTGAGTCCATGCCGCCACTGAGTAAAACACAGACTTTCATGATTCTGCCGCGAGAGAATCCGGATAGGTCGCCTCCGTGGTCAATTGAATGCCTCCACGCGCTGCGAACTCACCGCGGACGATGATTTGTTGCGGACGCATCACCTCCACGAGATCGTCGAGTATCCGGTTCACGATCTCCTCGTTGAATGAGGGATGGTTGCGAAACGAAGCTAAGTAAAATTTCAAACTTTTAGTCTCCACACAGGCGTCTCCCGGCACGTAGCGAATCACGATTCGCGCGCTGTCGGGCTGACCCGTGACCGGACATAGCGATGAAAATTCTGGGCAATTCAACGTGATCCAATACCGTCGTCCTTTCCGTAAATTGGGAAAGGTATCCAGCTTTGCATCACTAGGATTGGCGGGCAGGCTATTCTCAGATTTACCTAACAGCGAAAGGTTATTCAAATCATCTCGACCGGACATGGGCGGAGTGTGAAACTCCATTACAAAAGGTCGACTGTTTTCTAAACTCACTTCAAAATTCGCCCATCAGACCCACAAGATGAAGATGGCGCGTCTATAAAAAAACGACCCGCGGAAGAATCCGGGGTCGCTAAAATACAAATTAGACTGCGAAATAAATGCAGTCATGCTGCACGATTTACAGTGCCATGTCCTTGAGCTTTTTGAGCGCACGAACTTTGATCACTGTGCAAGCTGGCTTTGCTTTGAACATGATTTCTTCCTTCGTGAAAGGACTGATTCCCTTACGAGCCTTCACCGCTGGCTTGCGCACCGTGATGATCTTCATCAGGCCAGGTAGGACGAACTCGCCCACTGAACGCTTGTTAA
Organism: Verrucomicrobiota bacterium; assembly: GCA_009885905.1. Taxonomy (GTDB): domain Bacteria; phylum Verrucomicrobiota; class Verrucomicrobiia; order Verrucomicrobiales; family Akkermansiaceae; genus Luteolibacter. The sequence goes on along the minus strand of VFJU01000046.1, from coordinate 1,567 downwards.
TGTGCGACTCGATCACATCGGAAAGACCTTCGAGAACTGAAGCCACTTGCTTGCGGCTGAGCTCGGTACTTGTCGCGATTTTGTCGATGATTTGAGTCTTGTTGAATCTGTCTTTGACGGTCTCTAATTTTTTAGCCATGCGGATGATTTCAAATCACCCATCGAGAATGTCAAGACCCGCACCTTAAAAAAATAAAAAATCCCATTGGGGCAGTGAGCAACGTCACTTCCCCAGTGGGATCGAGTGCATATTTGAAGCCTCAAAAGGCATCAACAAGAAGTTTTTCCGCCTTCTTGATGGTGGTCGCGGACAACTTTCCGTTGACCCGTTTAGCTCCTTCGATCAGCAATTTAAGCTGAGCCAATGATAGCTCAGCAGCAGCGAGCGACTTCTTTCCACCGCCAAGTTTCCGGTCAGGAAAATAGCGAGTGAATGTCGACCCAGCTCTGCTGATGCAAAGACGCCAACCTTCAAATGCACCGGTGGTTTCGTATGTGAAACGAGTTAGATTTCTTTTTGATTTCATAGCGGTATTAGTTTCAATTTGACTTCTAGTCTATACACTAGCAGATAGAATACTAGAGTTTTCTTTGGAATAATTATTTAACATCTAATAACTAATTTGTGAATACAATTGCATGACACATTCAAGCCTGCATAAGGTATTCTAACCCTATCAGGCCTTCTCTCACTACCAAAGCCAGACAGAAATACCACGAACATAGTAATTCTTGCGCCCCTCAGCCTCAACTGGCAGATTAAAAACATGCGCATTGCTGAAAGCAGCTGTAACATGAAGGGTTTTTTACAAAACTCCCCTCGCCCTTGGGTTTTGGTGCCCACCATGGGTGCATTTCATCCTGGGCATCTTTCGCTCATGCAGCGTGCCCGTGAATCCGCAGGCCCCCATGGAACCGTCATCGTCTCAATCTTCGTCAACCCCATTCAATTCGACCGTGCGTCTGATCTTGAAGCCTACCCAAGACCCATGGCCAGCGACCTTGCAGATTGTGCAAACGCTGGGGTCGATATCGTCTTCACCCCAGACGCGGACTCAATGTATCGCGCCGACCGATCGGTGACGGTTCACGAAAACCTCCTCTCCAGAGGCCTCTGCGGGGCAGCTCGACCGGGTCACTTTGACGGGGTTTGTACCGTGGTGCTTAAACTCTTTATGATCACGGGGTGTGAGGTGGCGATCTTCGGCGAGAAGGACTTCCAGCAACTCGCCATCATTCGCCGGATGGTGCAGGATCTCGATCTCCCAGTGGAAATCATCGGCAGCCCCACGATTCGCGAAACTGACGGCTTAGCGATGTCATCCCGCAACACCCGCCTAACATCCGAACAGCGTGCCGACGCACCGCGCATCTATCAAGCTTTGCTCGCCGCTGCTAAAATCAACCACCCTGTCGAGATGATCAAAGCTGCTAGGACGGCGATTGAAGCATCCCCACTCACACGCATCGACTATCTCTCGCTTGTCGATGCTGAGACCTTGCAGCCAATCACGCGGATGGACCGGAAATCCATTCTAGCAGCTGCGGTCTTTTATGGAGACGTGAG
>VFJU01000275.1 GCA_009885905.1 Verrucomicrobiota bacterium | reverse complement strand
TTTCAAGAGCCCCGGTGATCGACGAGCGCGCAGGGATGAGTTTAGGACCGAAAATCGTCAAATACGCTATTCCGGCAATGGCCAGCGGTATGCCCAATGGAGCGAGCTCGAACATCGTCATCGGCTTGATACCCATTTCACGTAAGGTTCCATTGACGAGAATATTTGTAGATGTGCCGATTAAGGTGCAGCATCCGCCGAGAATCGATGTATAAGAAAGCGGCATCAATAGCATTGATGCGGGGATGTTCTTAGAGCGTGCAAAGCCAAGTGTGACCGGCAGCATGATTGCCACGATGGCCGTATTGTTCATCCAAGCGCTGAAAAACGCAGTGATCACAGAAAACGCAAGAATCGCTGAGCGGGTGTTACCCGAAAGACGATCTCGCAAAGCCCGACCGATATGATCCACCGCACCTGATTTCTCCAAACAACCGCCAATGACAAAAAGTGCCGCGATCGTCAGAGGCGCCTCGTTTTTAAAAACCTCCGTCATCTTGGATGGATCCACCAACCCAAGCGCCACGACCAAGCACAACACCGATAGTCCGATCACATCGGGAGGACCCCATTCGCGAATGAATGCGACAAGCGTGAGCAGAATAACTGCTAATGTCAGGCCGATCTGAAGAGTCATGTTTTATTGGCGCCCGCGATGAGACTCTGCGTACGTGACCCACTCAGGCGGATTTGGCAAGCTCAGGATGTCCGCGAAACTTGCAAAATTCAGTCACATTATGCATCATCAGGTATGCAAATACCGAAAATTTCCACCAACCTAGCCATTACGGTGGATGGAAAAACTTCTTCGTGGCCATCAAGACCATCGGGATGGACTTCATGCGAGGATCACAATCGTTTACTTGAATTGCGTTCAAATGCCGATGCGATCATCGTCGGACGTGGCACTTGGAAGTCAGATCGCATGACGCTTACTGTCAAGGATAAGTCAGCCCAGCCTCTCCGTTGTATCGTTTCGCGTAAAGGTGAACTGGACCTAGATCATCCAATTTTCACAACGCCAGGCGGTGATATCCATCTCTTGATCACAGATTCACCACTGGGGGAAATTGCTGAAGCACTCATTCCAAAGGTCACGGTTCATCGCAAATCCTTGACTGAGTTTCTCACATCACTCGCCTTGGATTACAAAGTGAAACGCCTACATTGCGAGGGTGGTGGGCAATTAATACAAACGTTAGCTGAGTTAGACGTCATCGACGAATTCCATCTCACACTAGCCGGTCATACAATTTTTGGTGGGCAAAATGCATCAACTGCCACAGGAATTCCTGCAGATTTCCTGACAAAATCAAACAACTTTCGCCTGAGTCACTTCAAACCCAACACCCAAACGGGAGAATGTTTTTTGAGCTACACTAGGCGGTAATCAGCGTAAGTGTAAATCTCAATGCTCAGCTTGTGGCTCTGGGTGTTCCGAGTGCTCAGTCGCACCGGTTTGGTCCTCATGCTCTGCACCGTCACCATGCTCTACGTTGAGTTGCTTCGTTCCGTTAGGACCATCAAATTGATGTTTTTCACAAGAAACAGCGAACACCGAAACAGCCACGATTAGCATGGAAAATAATTTCATCGGGACGCTTCATAGCTTCTCACCACCGAAACGCAACCCCCAAGGCGGTTGAAATGATAAGTTCCCACAGTCACCCAGCGGCCAACCAAATATCGGGTCAAGCCTCGGCATTTTCCACGCGGAGTTCGGGCTTCAGATTTCGATGCACCCACACACTTTGGACAAGCCCCAATAAAAACATGCAAATCACCACAAATGTGCCCGAATAGCTCACAAGCGGAAGCGGGATTCCTGTAATCGGCATCAATAACACACACATACCAATCCCCTCAAAGATGTGCGCAAATAGCAACGCGACCACCAAACAAACGAGCAAACGACCCGCCACGTCTCTACTATAAAACGCAATAAATAGCCCTTGTATCAATAAAAGTACGAACGCAGTCAGCAGCAGCAGAGCTCCCCTAAAACCCAGTTCCTCAGCAATCACTGCAAATATATAATCATTGTGGGCGGTGTCCCGCGGGATAAATCCCTTGTCATGAAGCGAACCCTTCTCGGTCGTCGCTTTCCAGCCAAGTCCTTTCCAACCTGCCTTGCCAACGGCCATCGAAACATTGTGCGGGGCATACGCGTCACCGCTGATATCAACTTCACGACCCTGGACCATCCGTAACCAAACATCGATACGCTCCGGACCTCGCGTGGAAACCAAAGGAAGAGCAATAAAATAGAGCAGCGGAATCAATCCTGCCCCGATGAATGCCATAAAAGTTAGATAACGAAATGGAACCCCGCCGATGAGTAGAGCCACCAGTGAAACAGGAATCCAAACGAGTGCGGACCCCATATCCCCCATCTTCATCACCATGAGAAATGGCACCGCGGCGACTCCTCCGATGATACCAATTCTGATGAACGGCGAAGCAAACCAACGGTGTAACTTGGGTAAATCCTGAACCAACCACGCAATCAGTAGAATTCCTGCAGTAATTCCTAACTGGGCGGGTTGAAACGAAAGTCCACCCAGCTTCAATTGATGCACCGAATCATCCTGCTGCATCGCCACAACCATCAAACCCATACTCAACCCATAAAATGGAATACCCAACCAACGGATCCATCGATAATCGATGAATGCGGTGACAAAATATGCTACACTCCCAATCAATATAAACATTTTTTGCTTTGATGCGAAATAAGCACCCGCACTTCCAAACCTTGTTAGGTTTTCGTTTGTGATCGAAACATGCCGCGCCGCACTCTCAATCATGAACACGCCAAAAATCAGCAGCCCATACATGACGAGTATGAGCACCCAATTCATTCCCAAGAATTTCCTCAAAAACGGTGTCATGATTGATTCGGCGCTCAACATACGCCGTCAGATTCGCATGGCAAGTGAGGCGTGAACTTTGTTAAGCGGTGGATGGTAAATCACCTCCTAGGTCGGATTCACGAACTAGCACCCGTAATTTTTCATGAATCCCATCCAAGCGGGGGTCCTCCAATAAAATCCGATCCGCCAACGACCGTGCTTCCCGAAGCAATGGCACATCAGCTAGGAAATCTGTAAATCGAAGATCGGACAAGCCACTCTGCACCGTGCCCAAAACATTGCCCGGGCCGCGCAGACGAAGGTCGGCCTCGGCTATTTCAAACCCATCCAAAGAACCGACCAAAACCTGAAGTTTTTCGAGACCCTCAGCACTCTTGCCATCGGTTAGCAAAACACAATAACCTTTGTGTCCCCCACGCCCGATTCTTCCGCGCAATTGATGAAGCTGCGCTAGTCCGAATCGTTCGGCATGATGCAAAATCATCAAGCTCGCGTTCGGAACATCAACACCCACTTCAATCACAGTCGTCGAAACAAGCGCACTAATATTGCCTGATCTGAATTGACTCATCACCTGTTGCTTTTCCTCTGGGCGCAGCTTCCCATGAATTAGGCCTACCTCATATTTCCCTAATCGCTTCTTCCACTTTTCAAACGCTTCAGTTGCTGACTCCGCCTTGAGATTTTCACTCTCTTCAACTAATGGATAGACGAGGTATGCCTGACGACCCTGAGCCAGTTGCTCTTTTACAAACTTTGTCACGTCTGATTGTTTTGCAGCAATCCTCATGGCAGTGACGATCCTACCCCGACCGGGTGGCTTTTCATCTAAAATAGACACGTCCAAATCCCCATAAATTGTCATCGTCAATGTCCGCGGAATGGGAGTGGCCGTCATCACTAACACATCTGGAACGACTCCCTGCCGAATCAGTGAAGCTCTCTGCGCCACACCAAATTTATGCTGTTCGTCAATGACCACGAACCCAAGATCATTGAATGAAACCGAATCATACAGCAGCGCATGAGTGCCAATGATTATTTGTGGCTCACCCTCCGCGCTCGAGTGATTTACTTCCCCGCGATTGCCCGTCCGCAACGCAACGCGGATTCCTAGAGGCTCAAGCCACTGACAAAATGTTAGGTAATGTTGTTCTGCGAGAATCTGAGTTGGCGCCATCAACGCGGCCTGGCAACCCGAACCTATCGCAAGCAACATCGTTGCCATTGCAACGAAAGTCTTGCCAGATCCGACATCACCTTGCAGAAGCCGATTCATTGGTCGTGACGCTCTCATGTCTCCCAAAATTTCCTTGATCGATCGTTTCTGCGCATTTGTAAGATCAAACGGTAAACTGTCATAAAATTGTTTAAGATAGTTGGTACTTTTCCCAAGAATTCGACCTTGATGCTCCAGATATCGATTCCTACGCCAAGCAACATTGAGTTGGAGAACAAAAAATTCTTCGAGCGCAAATCTCCGCCGAATTATTTTTGCCGATTCAATAGATTCTGGAAAATGCACCGACATCAATGCTTTTGCCCTAGTCGAATCACTCTCGAAATCGTAGTCCACATCAAGCGTGACTGGGTCGACCTCTCGCAGAAACGAATGAATAATTTCACGTAATCTTCGCTGCGCTATCCCAGAGACATTCTTGTAAATAGGCACGATTCGTTCGAGGTGAATAGATGCCTCATCATCGTCTCTCAAAATTTCAAATTCTGGATGATCAATCATCAGTCGACCATTCACATCTTTGACTTTACCAAATATGATCACCTCATGTCCCACTGCTAGAAACTTTTGAATGAATGGCATATTGAACCACCGACAAGTGATTTTTCCAGAACCAAAGACCCCGCCTGATCCATCCATAATAAGTGCTTCGTAAAACTTTCTCCCCTGCCCA
>VFJU01000538.1 GCA_009885905.1 Verrucomicrobiota bacterium | reverse complement strand
GTGCCAATTCGATGATCCCCCTGAGGTTGGAGTAGCCAGACGATGTCACGCACCGCACTCACCGTCTCCGCCGCAATTCGCTGAATGCGCTTCAATTCGTCTGATGGACCCGAGCGCCCTTCCGCAAGATCTGCAAACATCTGAATGCTGCCTAAATTACTTCCCACCTCATCGTGAAGATCGCCAGCGATCCGCTCGCGCACTTTCTTCAGCACGCGGTTCGCTTTGAGTCGGTAACGAATAGGAAGCGCAATGATGAAGGCCAAACCCACGATTCCAAGAATCGCGAGTGCCATGAACCGTTTGCGTTTCCATCCATTGAGGACAAGCTCCGCCTCAGCACGCAATTGATGCTGACGAGTTTCAAGGATGAGTCGTTGATCTAGCAGCTTCATCCATTCGCGCGTCGAGACCAAAAGTCCATCCGGTCCGAATCCATCACTGAGTGCGGCCCCACTCCACGAACGTCCACCTGGGGCGATGAGGTTGTTCATTCCATCTGGAGAGCGAACGACCTTTCCGAGTGCGATATTTTTATTTTCCGAGAGTATTTCGACTTCGCTTAGGGCAAAAAACGCAGGGTAACTTTCGAAGGCCTTCCATAGCTCAACCGCTTCAATCTTCACGTAGCGCCCTTGAGCGGCGGCGAAGGAAATTTCCACAGGGTTGTGGCCTGGGTTAGGAAACTCCCGTTCTGCGATGACTGTCCACTTGCTAGAATCATCGATCTCACCCGACTCCGAAATAGACACGACCAGCTTACGAGGAAACCCAAATCCACTCGGCAAGTCGGGGGTCGGCTTCTTCGCTGGAACTAACCGAACGGCGTCGACTGACCGAGAAGACTCGAGATCCACGACCATCGAGGCGGCGTTGCTCGAAAGGGTACGTCCTTCTGAAATCCAGCCGATATTGCGATGCCCGTCTTGAGGAACCTCGGGCAAGCCGAGTGGAGTCTGACCGTCGACAAGAAACGCTGTGTTCCAATGCCACGGGGCCGAAGGGGCCGCTCCACCAATCAAAGTGACTTCACCGCCTTGGGCGACATTTCGCTCACCTTCAAAAACAAAAACCTCAGCCCACGCCTGAACGAAAATACTTTCATCCTCGATATCGGGATGCAGCAATTCTGCTGAAATTCTAACTCCCTCAGCTTCGATCGGCGGATTTATCTGATAGACAAATGGGTGCCCCTTCCTCGCCTGATTTTTACTAACAACGATCGGATGAGCGACTAACAAAACTAGCTCTCCTTTACTGTTGATCAACTCGACTTTGAAAGACTCGGGTAGTCCGTATTGAGCTTCTAACCCTTTCGCACCGTAGCGCCGCGTCGGCACCAGTGCTAACATGTCCACTTTGGCAGCCTTTGCCCAACGGACTTCTAGTGCGAACACCGAATTACGTGGAGGCCTCTCGCTGCCATAAGTACTCGCCGCCCCACCCGTGCCTCCCTGTTCATCGATCGGGATGATCGGCAGCTCCTCCAACCTCGGAGCCAGCCGATCCAATTCACTTTTGATTTCCTTCAAGCGCCCGGAGAACATCGCGTCGAGGCGCTCATCCCAGCCCTTTTCATTCACGGCCACCGCTTGCACCGTCAGGCAAGCGCAGAGAAAAATC
>VFJU01000292.1 GCA_009885905.1 Verrucomicrobiota bacterium | reverse complement strand
GGTCTATATCGGTAACGAGAACAGCGCCTCATCGGTGGGTACCTACACGCTGAGTGGATCGGCGGTACTCAATGTAGGCAACGAGGTGCAAGTCGGCCGCGATAACGGCACCGGCACTTTCAACCTCAATGGCGGCACCGTCACGACCAAGAAAATCGAAGGCGGAAACGGCAGCGCGACCGTCAATTTCAATGGCGGCATCGTGAAGGCCAAGCAAGACGAGTCGAACTTCATCACGAATCTCGACACCGCTAACCTGCAAGGTGGCGGAGCGGTGATCAACAGCGATGGCTATCAGTTAGCGACCTCGCAGGTGTTTACTGGCACAGGCGGCATCACCAAGAACGGGGCTGGTACTCTCACACTGTCGAGCACGAGCAGTTTCTCGGGGGCGACCACCGTTGCCGGAGGTACACTCGTCATCAGCGGCAACATCTCGACGAGCAGTCTCACCACGGTTAACAGCGGCGCGACTCTCTCCGGATCGGGAACCGTCGGTGCCGCGGTCATCAACGGCACGCTCGCGGTGGGAAACAGTCCTGGCCAAATGGATTTCACCAACACGGTCGATCTGAACGGGATCACCGTCATGGAAATCGACGGCACCTCGGGCGCGGGTGTCGCGGGTGGTCATGATTTCATCAACCTAACTGGCGCAGGAGCGGCGGGTGTTCTCACTTACGGTGGCACGCTCACGCTCGACATCGGCACTGCTTTTGGCGTGGGATCCTACTCGTGGAATCTATTCGATTTCGCCAGCGAGACCGACACCTTGGCCACGATCTCCCTCGCAGATCAGTATGCCGGCAGCCTGCTGGATGGGGATTTGAATGGTATCTGGGACCTCACCAGTGGCGGAAATAGCTGGCAGTTCACCGAATCCACCGGTGTTTTGGGCCTTACCGTCATCCCGGAGCCGAGTGCAGCGTTGTTGGGTGGCTTGGGCGTGCTCGCCCTGCTGCGTCGCCGTCGCACCGCATAAGAATTTTTCGGAGTTAAATGGGTTTTTCTTCGTTAAAAAACAGCCACCGCAGCGCATGCAATATCGCTGTGGTGGCTACTAGTTTTCCGACGCCCCACTTTACAAGATATTCGGTCCCAACAGCAGGAACGGCCACGCACGATTTGAATTGGCTTCAAGTGTTCAACCCACTAGTCACTTTGGACTATAGTCAAATTCGATTTTACGGCTAACTTGCCGATGCTAACTTTCATTGCTTCCCCCACCAACCCACTCGCTCGTAGTCTCCGTCATGCCGTCCTTTTTCAAATCCTTGAATGTCTCCAACTCCTTGCTGCTAGGCAGCCTGTCCATAATGAGCACCCATACCGATGCTTCAGCGAAGCCCACCCATGCCTGGTCGGTGGTCGAGACCGCCAAGGAAAACGGTCATAGGCTCAGCGTCGTGCCAGCCCCCACCAAGGCTGCGGGTTCCGCCCAAGACGCCATCATCTGCGATCCCTCCAAGACCTTTCAGGAAATCATCGGCTTCGGCGGTGCGCTCACCGAATCCTCAGCTTGGGTCCTCGCGCAGTTGCCGACAGAGCAGCGGATGGAAATCCTCCGCCGCTACTACGACCCCAAGGAGGGCATCGGCTACACGCTCGCCCGCACCCATCTCAATTCCTGCGACTTTTCACTTAGCATGTGGTCGCTTACCCCCACCCCTGGCGACTACGATCTGCTCGATTTCACCCTCGATCCGATGCGCCGCTGGCTGATGCCGCTGATCCACGATACCCGCAAGGTCGCCGGAGCGGACCGCTTTAAATTGATGGCATCCCCATGGAGCCCACCGGCATGGATGAAAACCAACAACCGCATGGATGACGGCGGATCACTCCGCAACGAATACCGCCCAGCATGGGCCAATGTGTATGTGAAATTCGTACAAGCGATGGCCAAGGAGGAGAAAATCCCGATCTGGGCGCTGTCCATTCAAAACGAGGTCGATGCCCACCAGACCTGGGAATCATGCAAATACACTCCCGAACAAGAGCGCGATTTCGTCCGGGATTTCCTCGGCCCAGCATTGCACGGCGCCGGCCTCGCGGACGTGAAACTGCTCACCCTCGATCACAACCGCGATCTAATCGAAAAATACGCCGACGCCCAACTCGGCGACCCCGCCACCGCCAAATACATTTGGGGCATGGGCCTGCATTGGTATGTGAGTGATGACTACGCCTCCTCGGCACGCGTGCATGAAAAATACCCGGACAAGCACATCCTTTTCACCGAGGGGTGCGTCGAAGGAGCTCCCGGCAACATGGGCAAATGGGAAAACGGCGAACGCTACGTCCGCAACATCATCGGCGACTTCAGCAACCACGTCTGCGGCTTCATCGACTGGAACATCGTCCTCGATCAACGCGGCGGTCCGAATCACGTCGGAAACTTCTGCGACGCCCCCGTCATCGTCGATACGAAGACCAAGAAGGTCACCTACGG